>JAICRN010000234.1 GCA_025937335.1 Microcoleus sp. TY_ISSM_2_bin.22 | reverse complement strand
ACCTGCCGCTGATCGGCCTGGTCTCCGTCCGCGGCCGCACCTTAGTAGAAGCCACCAATATCATCCGCAACGCCTACCGCCGCGTCCTCAAAGACCCCATAGTCACAGTCAGCCTCGTCGCCGCCCGGCCGCTCAACGTCGGCGTCATCGGAGAAGTTACCAGACCCGGAAACTTCACCATTACCCTAACTCCTGGCCCGGGAGTCGCGCCGAGTGTCCAGTACCCCACCGTCACCCAAGCGATCAGACTCGCAGAAGGCGTCACGGGTGTCGCCGACATCCGCAACATCCGCGTCCGCCGTCCCCAACCAGACGGCCCCGATCAAGTGCTCAACGTCAACCTGTGGAAATTCTTGCAAGAAGGAGACATCTCTCAAGACATCATTTTGCAAGACAGAGACACAATCGTGATTCCCACAGTCGCCAACTTCAACCAAGCTGAAGCTCGCCAATTTGCGACAGCCAACTTTTCCCCGCCGCCAGAAAAACCTCGATCGATCTCCATCGTCGGCCAAGTCACCCGCCCGGGGGCTTACGTCGTCATCGGCGGCAACACCACAAGCGACCTCAGCCGAGAAGGTTTTCCGACCGTCATCCGCGCCATTCAGCTAGCCGGCGGCATCACCTCTGAAGCCGACATCCGGCAAATCCAAGTGCGCCGCGTCACCAGAAGAGGCGAACAAATTATCCCTGTCAACCTGTGGCAGTTCCTAGAGTCCGGCGACGGCTCCCAAGATACCATCCTCCAGGAGGGAGACACGATCGTCGTTCCCAAAGCCACGCTCGTCAACCCAGCAGAAGCTGGCGTGCTGGCTAACACTAACTTTGCTCCCCCAGGCATTAACGTTTTTATAGTAGGAGAAGTCAACACAAGCCTCGATCCGCTGAGGCTCCCAGCTAATGCCACGCTGAATCAAGCTTTAATTTCCCGAGGATTTTTTGGCTACGGTAATACCAGAGCTAGAAGGAATCAAGTTGAGCTAGTCCGCCTCAACAATGACGGTACAGCTACTAAACGGACGATCGAAGTCGATTTAACTCAAGGAATTAACGAAGAACTCAATCCTCAACTTCGCAACAACGACATGATTATCGTATCCCGCAGCGGTCTCACCAAATTAGTAGACCGCATGAACACTGTAATCGGACCTGTCGGGCCAGCTACCGGAGTGTTAAATTTTATAAGCATTCTCCGATCTTTATTCAGGTAAGAATGCTGCTGCTGAGGTGGATAGTTCCTAGCAAAGGCTAAAATAAACTAAACAATAGGATTTCCCAGTCGCGGCGCGGCAGCTTCAAAAATATCAACCTCAAAAATATCAACCTCAAGAATACCCAGGCTGAATATGGATAGCAGACAAGACTACCAACCCTTCACACCCAAATCAAATGGCAAACTGCCCGACTTTTCAGCTCAGAACTACAGAGATAACTTCGTCGAGGATACAGAGGAAGAAAAGCTAGACTTGTCCTGGCTCTTAGGCGTCCTGCGCCGCCGCATCCTGGTCATGGCAGCAGCCACCTTTGCTTTGAGCGCCCTCGCAGGAACAGCGATCGTCATCACGTCTAAAAAGATTACGATCGAGTATGAAGGCTCCTTTTCTCTGTTAGTAGAACCAGCCACCGCTGAAGGTTTGCTGTCCAAACAATTAGACAACACCGTCGCTGCCGACTTAGCAAAAATTAATATAGAAGGAATTAGCTTAGTAGACTACGAAACCCAAATTAGGATTTTGCGCAGCCCCAAAATGATGCAGCCCGTGCTTCAGGAATTGCGCGCTACGAATCCCAAATTGACCTACAGCGAACTGATGTCAAAACTGTCGATCAACCGCATCAGCTACACCAAAGATGGCAAACAGCAAGGCACAAAAATTTTAGAAGTTCGCTACAAAGATTCAGACAAAGAAAAAATTTACCGCGTATTGGATAAAGTTTCTAAAGCTTATTTAGAGTACAGCTTGCAGCAGCGACTGACGGGCATTAATCAAGGCATTAAATTTATAGATATGGAAATGCCCAAGCTCAGAGAAAGAGTCGAAGTTTTGCAACTGCAAGTCCAAAAACTGCGCCAGCAGAGCAACTTGTTTGACCCCCAGCTAGAGGGCAAATCTCTTTCAGAACAAGTGCAAAGCATTCGGGGTCAGCAAGTAGGAATCCGAGTACAGCTAAAAGGAATGCGCAACCTCTACCAAAACTATGAAAAATTACTCAGGGAAAATAATCCCCAGGGGCTGCTGATGACCCAAGGACAAGCTTACGCTGGACTGTTAGGTCAAATCCAGAAAATAGACTCGGATTTGTCAATGAAATTAGCTCAGTACCGAGAAGACAGTTTGCCAGTTTTAGCACTGCGAAAAAGTCGTGAAGAACTGATTTTAACCGCCACTCAACAAGCCAGAGAAGTGGTGATGGGAAATTTGGAGACACAAATTAAAGAATTGGAAGCGCGCGATCGCGAAATGACTGATTTGCAAAAGGATCTCAACCAAAAAATTAGAACTTTTTCAGTGACAACCCGACAATACGACAATTTACAGCGGGAACTGCAAGTAGTTACTAAGAGTTTTTCGGACTTCTTGGCAAAACGAGAAGCCTTGCGGATCGATGCAGCTCAGCAGCAAATCCCTTGGGTGCTGATCAATCCTCCAGAAATTCCGCTAGACAAATTCGGCCGGCCGATCACAGCTACCGTCAAACAAACCAAAAAACAGTTAGCGCTGGCAGTAATTTTAAGCGGTCTGCTGGGCATAGCAATCGGCTTGCTCGTAGAGGTACTAAATACTGTTTTCCACAGTCCAGAATCACTGAGAACGGCCACAAGATTGCCGATCCTCGGGGTGATTCCGTTTACCAAAAAAGTCAAGCGCAGAAAGGCACCCAGACCGAGGCAACTAACATCGGCTCGCTCAAAATCGAAAGTGGAAGTTGTCGAACCGGGAGAAGCTAAACCTACGGCTCCGATGCTTGGGGGGCCAAGTATTTTGAGCGACTTAGACTATCAATTTTTAGAAGCATTTCGATCGCTCTACACGAACATTCACTTGCTTAGTGCAGGAAAGGCGATTCGATCGCTCTTAGTCTGCTCTGCCGTAGCCGGAGACGGCAAATCTACAGTAGCTTTGCACCTGGCCGCCACAGCAGCAGCAGTCGGACAGCGAGTATTGTTAGTAGATGCAGATTTGCGCTGCCCGCAACTGCACGCTAAGTTAGGACTGCCAAACGTGCGGGGCCTGGGCGATGCCATCTCCACAGATATCAGCCTCAACGACGCCATTGTGCGAGCGCCTAACCAAGACAATTTGTTCGTACTCACCGCCGGCCAAATTCCCCCCGATCCGATCAAGCTTCTTTCTTCCAAAAAAATGCAGTATCTGATGGAGCAATTTCAAGCATTTTTTGACTTAGTGATTTATGACACCCCCCCGCTAGCAGGCTTGGCAGACACCCACTTGCTCGCAGCTCACACAGACGCTACGATTATGGTCGTGCAAATTGGGAAAACAGACCGATCGCAAGTTCGCAAAGTTTTAGAAGAATTAAAAATTTCTGGAGCTTCTGTCTTGGGAATCGTTGCTAACGGCTGCAAAAACTCCGGTCAGAGCTACCGGCAGCGCCCGGTCGTTTTAGAGACGCTCTACGACCCAAAACTATCGGCTTTAGGTACGAAAAATCATAATTAGACAAATTTCGATCCAGGCGGCGCCGCGCCGCCGTACTCGACCGGAAACGCACAACCAAGCTACACCCTCATTTTTTAATAAAAGTACCATTTGAGAAAGAAAATGATAGACTAACGGACAGAGCCTCGTGTGTCAACCGAGATTGCGCGGATCTTTAATTTTGCGATAATTACTCAGACAAATGATTGAGAAATGAGCAAAAGTGGGTAAACTACATCTAGCAGAGCGCAATCTCAATCAGGAAAAGACACCTTTGAAGGTAAACGTTAATGTAAACGTTAATGTGAACGTTTCAACCCAGAAACTTGGTAGGGATTATTCTATGAGTACAGTTATGGTTGTTGATGATAGCGTCACTCTGCGGGAGATGATTGCCGACTTGCTCAAAGGTAGAGGACTCAACGTCACGGTAGCTAGTGATGGCGTAGAAGCTCTAGAGCAAATCAAGGCCAACCGCCCGGATTTAGTCGTTCTGGATATCGTGATGCCCCGGATGAACGGCTACGAAGTCTGTCGCCGGCTAAAAAGCGACCCTAAAACTCAGAATTTGCCGGTGGTAATGTGTTCGAGCAAAAGCGAAGAGTTCGATCGCTACTGGGGAATGAAACAAGGAGCCGACGCTTACATCGCTAAGCCATTTCACCCTCAGGAATTGGTCGGTACTATTAAGCAACTGCTGAGAGGTTGAGCTAGAGGAATAGGGACTGGAAAAAAAATTGTCTGGAGTGCTTCTTATTTCTGCTCCCGCAGCCTCTCTAAACTACTCGATTGACAATAGTCCAAACATCCCCGTCCGATCGCACGTAGGGAACAGAAATACTCTTAAAACCAGTAATAAATGGCTTGTAATAAACCTGCCAGTAACTGGGGCTAATTTGGTCGGCGATGGCTTTGAGTCCCTTCACTTCTGCCGCCAGTTGAGCCGCTAATTCGTTAATCCGTTCCGCGTGTTCCAGAGCGAGCGCTCTTCCTTCTTCAACTTGCTGCTCCATCGGACTGCTTCTTTGCAAGTTTACCGACTGCTGCTGTTTGTAACTCAGTTGAGCAGAAAGAGCCGCGATCGCGTCATCTATCCCCTTGACTTCTGCCGACACTTGTGCTGTTTCCCTCGCATGACGGCGGTAAGCATCGGCGATCTCTTGGGGCGAATTGCCGGTGGGGACGATCGCGGCATTGCTAAGCTGCTGGCGTTCCAGGCGCAATTCCTCAATTTGAGAGCAAATTGCCTCTATTTCTGTCTGAAGTTTGTCCACCTAATTACCGTGGTTTTTGGATATCTTAGCATATTAACCCAAACTAATAAAGTGTTACACATAATGGAAAAACCAGTTTCAAAGCGGCGCACTATTACCCATTCCCAATTACCAATTATTAATTGAGTTTTTAAGTTGTTAGCGCTTGCTGCCTCAACTTGACTATAGTCTCTACCAAGACATCAGGTGGCACAGGTTTAGACAGATGCCGATCGAAACCCGCAGCCAAAGCACGATCGCGGTCTTCATCCCTAGCATAAGCCGTCAAGGCGATCGCCCAAAATTTCCCTCCCCTTTCGGTTGTCCGAGAGCGCAGCCTTAACAGAAGCGAATAGCCGTCTTCCTGTGGCATTCCGATATCGCTGACCAAAACATCCGGCACAAACTCCGCAGCCACCTCAAACGCCTCAGCAGCAGACGATGCAGCCCTGACAGCGGCCCCGGAATCTGCCAAGACAAACATGATAAATTCCCGCGAATCAACCTCGTCATCAACCACCAAAACCTTCACTCCCAGTAAATTGCTACCCTCACCCAAAACCTGCGCTTCCTCCCGGGCGATCGAACTTACCGGAATCGAAGGCAAGCGGAAAGTAAAAGTAGAGCCCATATCCAATCCCGGACTGCTCGCCCAAACCGTGCCCCCGTGGAGTTCCACCAACTGTCGGACGATCGCCAGACCCAGCCCCAAACCGCTATGATGGCGAGTAATCGTAGCATCCGCTTGCCGGAAAGAATCAAACACATAAGGCAAAAAATTCGCGGCAATCCCAATTCCCGTGTCGCTAACAGCCAGCTCAACCTCCGAATCAAGTCGCTGCAGCCGGATTTCTACTCGCCCCCCGCGCGGCGTAAACTTAATAGCATTCGTCAGCAAATTCCAAATCACCTGCTGCAAGCGGCCGGGGTCTCCTGAGACCAAAAATCTCGGATTTAACTCGGATGGGGAACAACCAGAAACCTCCCCGGAATAGGAGAATTCAGCAGTATTCAAGCCCAAATCTACAATTGCCAACCGCAAATCGATCGACTTAGCATCGGCGGCCAACGCCACCGTATTCATCGCTCCTTCCACCATCGAAATCAAATTTACAGGACTTGGATTCAAAGTCAACTTGCCGCGAATAATTCTTGAAATATCCAGCAAATCGTCAATCAATTGAGTTTGCAATTTAGCATTGCGCTCAATAGTGGACAAAGCCCGCCCAGTAACAGCCGGACTCAAACTGCGTTGCTGCAGCAGTTGCGCCCAGCCCAAAATCGCGTTTAAGGGCGATCGCAGCTCGTGAGAAAGAGTTGCCAAAAACTCATCTTTCACCCGATTTGCCTGCTGAGATTCCTCGTAAAGTCGGGCATTGTCGATCGCCCCCGACACCGCCTGAGCCAACTGCATTAAAATACTTTCGTCATCTTCGGCGAACTCCCCCTCGTGCTTGTCCGACAACTGAATCAATCCCAGATTTCTGCCGTCCCGAGCCGTCACCGGTACCGCCAGCCAGCCCCGCATCGGCGGGTGCTTCCCTGCGGCCTTGCCGAACCCCCGCCATCTCGGGTGAGCTTCTAACTCGGTTTGAGTCATCCGCATCGCCTGTTGGTGCTGGCAAACTTCCTGGTAAATGCCCGTACCGTCTGGTTCTTCGCAGTAATCTCGCCACGCAGCGTATTTTTCTGACATCGAAAACTTGCTAATTCCCGCATCCCAATTGGCGGCAGGGTTGAGGTTGACCGCTACCTGGTGAACTTCGAGAATTTGGCGGGCGCTATCTGCCGCTAACTGAAGTATTTCTGTCACCGACAGCGTAGAGTTGATCGCAACTGAGGCGGACGTTAACTTTTGCAGGCGGCGCAAATACGACCGCTCTCGCGCCAAGGCGCGGGAGCGATCGTATTCTAATTGTTTGCGATCCGTAATGTCGATCGCCACGCCGAAGAGCCGAACAGGTTTGCCCGATGCGTCAAAAACCACTCGCCCTTTGTCGTGAAGCCAAATCACCGAGCCGTCGGGTAGAACGTGGCGGTGCTCGGAGTCGTAAACTCCCGCGCCGGTGAGTGCGGCATCCACATCTGCCAAAAAGCTTTCGCGGTCTTCTGGATGCACCGCATTCTTTTTTTCCTCAAAAGTACCAAAGCTGTTGTCTGCGCCCAAACCAATCTGTGTTTCGGCATTGGACGAGCGGCGGACTTCCCCAGATGCCACATCCCAGGTAAAAGCGATGGTGTTAGCTGCTTCTAGGGCAAAGCGCAAATTTTCTTCGCTTTCTCGGACCCTCGCTTCTGATAATTTGCGATCGGTAATATCCCAAACCACGCCGATCGACCGCACCGATTTACCCGTATCATCATCAAAAAACTTGCCCCTACCCGCGATCCAGTGCAGGCTTTCGTCCGGCCAAATGACTCTAAATTCGTATTGATATTCTATTTTGTTTTCTAAAGCAAAACCAAGAGCCCGGGCGAGCGAGGCCTGGTCATCCGGGTGTATGCAGGCAAAAAACGCTTCGTAAGTTCCCGCAAAACTGCCTTTTTCCAGCCCGAATAACAGTTCGTGTCCCTCCGACCAAACCACTTGCCCAGTTAATAAATTCCAATCCCAAGTTCCCATTTTCGAGGCTTCGATCGCCAATCTCAGCCGTTCCTCCGAAATTGCCAACTGCGCCGACGTTTTCGCGTAGTTCTCGCGCAACTGCTGTTTTTTCAAGCTTTCACTCACGGCCCCCGCCAGCCGCTTGAACTGCCGCCCTTTGAAAACGTAATCGCTCAAACCCGCTTTCATCGCTTCGACTGCCACTTGCTCGCTGCCGCTGTCAGTACACATAATTACCGGACAATTTGGGTAGCGGCTTTGAACTTTGTGAAGAATAGTTAATCCGTCGCTCCAGTGCAGTTGGTAGTCCGTAATTACTATGTCAAAACCCCCTGTTACCAGGACTTCTTCGAGAGTTTGGGCATCAATAACCGACTTACTTTCTAAATCGGGAAAAGTTTTCCTCAGTTCTCGATCGATCATCAGGCGATCGTTGGGGTTGTCGTCGATTAACAGAATAGACAGCATTGGGCTTTTAGTTTTTGTATTGGCGCAAACATTCTTAAATCTAATAATATGTTATAGAGCAATCTCGAGCATTTGAACATTTACTTGGATGGTCAATTATACTTACAAATAAGTTTATT
>JAICRN010000731.1 GCA_025937335.1 Microcoleus sp. TY_ISSM_2_bin.22 | reverse complement strand
TTCGGCCATAACTAGATCGATAAAATTTGTGACGGCGATTGTTGTGAGAACTTGACCCATTTGTTGGCCTTGAAGATTGGGGAGTACGAGTGTCATAATTATGTTACCTCTTTGAGTGCATTTTATGGTACATTTTTGGGCTGTTTCGTCCGCTCGAATATTAAACCATCAGATATGTTTGTTCTTCATTCATCGGTAATACTCGCAGCCGTTGATTTTTTAAATCGGGTTCTAAGCCTAGCCTTTCCATCGGAATCACGCCCAGCAAAACCGCATCAACTCCTGCGGGCATTTCCAGGCAGTCAAACACTGCTTGTCGCCCTTCAACTTCAAGCATAATATCTTGAAAAATCCGCCCTTTCCTCACCCTCGCAGCAGTTTCTACATTGGTTTCTCCAAGTTGGCTCAAACCTAACTGGCTGATAATGGAAGCTGGTAAGGCAAGCAGAGTGGCTCCGGTATCTACTAAAACTTTATCGAGAGTTAATGAACGAATTTCAGCCGCAGGAATGAACCCACGCTCAGCTAGGACTTGATCGATGCGATTCGTTACGGTGATTGTTGTAACAACTTGACCCATTTGTTTGCCTTGCAGATTGGGCAGCACCAGTGTCATATTATGTTACCTTTTTGAGTGCAATTAGTGGATATTTCTATTGTAATGCTATCTAGAATCCTGCTTGTTGGTTAAAATCGTTTTATTGACCAGCCACAGTTAGAATTTGCCTCAACGCATGACACCAGAACCAAACTCTTCTCAACCCAATCCTCCTGAGTCGAACGTGACCGTACAAAGTCTTAACGGTGGGAACCCTAGTTTGCCACCTGAACCAGCGACAATCGTCGCTACTGCTAAACCGGAAAAACCGCTGCCGCCGCCGCCTCCAACCCGCAAGGTTTTATTGTCGCCGCAGCCTGCACAAACGACTGCTGAGATGTCGGGGTCGGTGCTGACTCTGGGGGCAATTGCAGCGATGATTTTTGGACTGGCCAATGACAACATTTGGCTGGGCTTAATAGGGGCTATCGGTGCGATCGGGATATCGCTGCGGCTGATGTGGCCGAGTTGGGGCAAAATCTGGGCGCAGGTAATTCCGCCGACTTGGCGCACGCTGATCGTCGCCTGCTTCGGGCTTTTAGCTGGGATTGTTGGGTTGCTGATGCTCAGCGGTACTAATACTGAACCGGGAAGCCGCAACATCCAAATCAACTGGGACGCCATCGGCGCTCTCGGCGAGTTGATCGGCGCTTTGGGCCAAATTTTGATCGCAATTTTGGGCGTTTACGTGGCTTGGCGGCAGTACGTGATCTCGAAAGATTTGACGATTCAACAAAATCGAATTACGCAGCAGCAAACGATCGATGCTTATTTTCAAGGGGTTTCCGACTTAGCCCTTGACGAACAAGGGTTTTTGGAAGACTGGCCGCAGGAAAGGGCGATCGCAGAAGGCCGCACCGCTGCCATTATGAGCAGTGTAGATGCCGAAGGTAAAGCTAAAATTCTCCGGTTTTTGTCGCAGTCGAGATTGGTTACTCCTCTCAAGCGCGATCGGCTTTTAGGCCGCCCCATCCTTGACGGCGACGGCGGCTATGCTGAAGATCGAGATCACGGCGTCCGCGTCATCGATTTAAATGTGATGTTAGCGGGTGCTGACATGGCCAACACTGACTTGCGGTGGACGGATTTGAGCGAAGCTAACCTCGTCCGGGCCAATCTCAGCAAGTGCGATTTGGTGAAAGCCAATCTCTCGCGCGCTGTCTTGTACGACGCCAATCTCGCTCGCGCCGACATGAGAGCCGCCATATTATTTTACGGCTCGCCAGAAACTGCATCTCCCCGCAGCCGTACCGAAGTTCCCAACTATCAAACGGGCGAATATACCGGCACCGTGATTGAACGAGCTGATTTCACCGCTGTCAAGCGCCTGTCGGAGGAGCAACGCTATTACTGTTGCGCTTGGTGCGGATCGAAGTCGAGAGAGACTATTCCCGGTGGCTGTGAAGGCATTCCGAATAAACTCGGACGTTAAAATTAGCAGTACGGCTGTACTTGCGTATATATTTGGGAGGGCTGTACTTTAGTTTTAAATCAACATTCTTGCGCTGTTTAAGCCATGACAAATACTGATTTACTGCTAGAAGTAAGTCCGCGCCGGGATCGCTCCTAAAGCTGGGACGGGTTAATTTTTGCCGCTGTTATGTGGTTTATAAGCCGATCGGGATGAAGCTAATTGCTCTTTTAGTCTGCAAAAATTCGCCCGTGTATGCGATTCGGCGGCCTCGGGGTTTTGTAAGCAGCTTCCTTCCCAAAAGCGGGTGGGAACTGTTTTCGCACGGGGACGGTAAACGGTACGTCGAAATCGCTACTTTAGGCTACTCCTATGCAGATGACCAAGAATTTCAAAGGTGGTACCCGCCACGTGATTTATCCGTGGAATCAATCCCAAATCGAAAATCGAAAATCCTCAAGAAAGAGCATTTATCCGTGGGGTCGCCTCTAAAATCTAAAATCTAAAATCTAAAATCGATTGACGGGCAGCACCATTCTGTGGCTTTTTATCCGCTGTTTCCTTTTCTGATGCGCGGGTTGACTGCTGTTGGAATCCAAGTGGAACTAGCAGGGGTACTCATTAATAGTTTGTATCCGCTCAATAACTCGGGGCGGACTACCCACTCAGGAACGATTTTGCGTCATTTGA
>JAICRN010000396.1 GCA_025937335.1 Microcoleus sp. TY_ISSM_2_bin.22 | reverse complement strand
GCCCCATGCCTAATTCCAAAATTAAATTATGCCTAACCTGAAAGAATTCTTAGAAGCTTGCGAAAATTTAGGAACCCTGCGTTTAATCGTGACTAGCAGCGCAGCGGTGCTGGAAGTGCGCGGTTCAATTCACAAGCTGTTTTATGCGGAGTTGCCGAAGGGTAAATATGCAAATATGCACGCTGAAATATTTGAATTTCACTTGAATATGGACAAAATAAAACAGGTGAAGTTCGAGACTGGCGAAGCGAAAAGAGGCAATTTTACTACTTATGCAATTCGTTTTCTGGACGAACAAAATGAGGCTGCTTTGAGCGCATTTTTGCAGTGGGGAAAGCCGGGGGAATACGAACCGGGACAGGTGGAAAACTGGCACGAATTGAAGGATAAATACGGGGAGGTTTGGGAGCCGCAACCTGTTGATGAGATCTGAAGCTATTTTTTTTCAGGAGATTGTAGCAAAATTATCAAAACATCTGGACATTCAAGTAAGTGATTACTCTACTCCTAAAGGTGAAGCTTGATAACAACGTTCAACACTTCTGTGAAAATTGGCAGTAAAAAGCCTCAAAAACAGAAGTAAGTAAATGAAATCAATCGCTCAAACATTTCCAGTTGTTAACAGCCATAATGAATGGGATTTACTAAAAGAAGTAATAGTAGGTCGTATAGAAGGCGCTTCTGTACCTGCAAGCGAACCTTGTCTTGATGTTGATGTTCCTCGCCAATATCAAGACTTTTTTAACAAATATGCAGGTAAACCTTTTCCAGAACAGTTAGTTCAAGCAGCAGCTAAAGAACTTGAAGAATTTTGCAATATCTTGGAGGCCGAAGGAGTCAAAGTAAAACGTCCCGATGCAATCGATTTCTCACAACCCTATAAAACCCCAGACTTTGAAGCATCCGGTCTTTATGCAGCTATGCCCCGCGATATCTTGATTGTCATCGGCAATGAGATTGTTGAAGCACCGATGGCATGGCGATCGCGCTTCTTTGAATATCGTGCCTATCGATCGCTGATGAAAGACTATCTCAAGCAAGGTGCCAAGTGGACAACTGCCCCCAAACCTCTGATGTCTAATGAACTTTATGATTTTGAGTTTGCTGCTAAATCCCCCGAAGAGAGAGAAAAATTAGTCCAACAAGGACGTTACGTTACCACAGAATTTGAACCTTGCTTTGATGCAGCAGATATCGTGCGGTTTGGGCGGGATATCTTTGTGCAGCGCAGTCATGTTACTAATGAAATGGGAATTACATGGCTGAGAAACCATTTGGGGGAAGAGTACAGAGTACACAAAATAAAGTTCAAAGATTTTAACCCGATGCACATTGATGCTTCTTTGGTTCCCCTGAAACCTGGAATCGCCTTAATTAATCCTATCCGCCCGCCCTACAACCCAGAATTTTTTAATGAGGCAGGGTGGGATTTAGTTGAAACTGCTTTACCGACAACTCCTGACTATTGGGAGTTGCCCATTGCCAGCAAGTGGGTGAGTATGAATCTTCTGATGTTAGACACAGAGCGTGTTATCGTTGAACGGCAAGAAGAACCTACTCAGAAACTTTTGCAGGATTTAGGTTTTAAAGTCATTCCCGTTGATTTTCGCCACGTTTATAGCTTTGGAGGGTCATTTCACTGTACGACTTGCGATGTTCAACGAGATAGTAAGCTGGAAGAATACGGTTTTTCCGAGCTTGCTAATTGATGTTAAGTAATCAAATGCAAAATCAGTAAAGCTTCTGCATTTTTTATTGTATACTTGTGATTAATTTTTTGAATTACATTGACAAATATGGCTTGGATAAAAGAAACTAGCGATCGCACGAAAGGTATTTTAGTAGTTATTACTGTTGCTATGATTCTGGGTTCAACTTCTTCGGTAGTCAAAGAAGCTCTCGTGAACCTAAATCCTGAAATTCAATTAGCTTTGCGCTTTACAATTGCTGCAATAATTTTCCTTCCATTTATTGGAAAACTGAATTTTTGTCTAGTTAGAGAAGGGGCAATACTTGGACTTTTATTGTTCGGAGTTTTTGCTTCTTCTACCATTGGGCTTGAAACTATTTCAGCTCATCAGGCATCATTTATTTTTGGATCGAATGTCGTTTTTGTAACCTTATTTGAACTCGTGTTTCGTAAGAGTTTCAAGATAGAGGTGTTGTTGGCAGCAATATTGGCATTTAGTGGGATTGGCATTATGTCTTGGGAAGGTGGGGAAGCCCTAAGCGGTAGTTTATGGTTGTTCGGTTCTGCGATCGCTGACTCAGCATATATTATCCTACGCGAACAAATTGCCGAGCGTCACTCATCTTTGGCACTTACAGGTATCCAAATCTTGGTTGTAGCTGCATTGAGCTTACTATGGGCGGCACCTGAGATTTTGGGGCACGTAGAAGCAATTGAAATGAATCTAGGATTGCTTAGTTATCTTGGTATAGTAGGCAGCGCTCTTGTGACTTTACTGATGACGACTGCACAGCGTTGGGTTTCAGGTCAAGAAGTAGCTGTGCTTTTGTCATTAGAGCCTGTTTTCGGATCAATTTTTGCATTTTGGTTGTTAGGAGAAACTTTTGGCATCTTTAGTTTTGTTGGTGCAGCGATGGTGCTAGTGGGAATATTTGTGATGATCTTCGGTCTAGCCTTAGTGAAACCTGAGTTAGATCTCAGGGAGAAGCCAGAAATTTAATTCAGAGTAAAGTTAAAGACTGAAAATGCAAATTACAAACAGAACAACAAGGAGTTGGAGCCGTCATTGCTGGATGTACACAACTATCAATAGCCTTCGATCGCATGAAACAATTGCCATTTATTTGCGTAGCTCCACTAGAGATAGTTGCTGCAATTACTCTAGACATTGCATTTGGTTCTCGCCAATTTCAATGATGCTAGCGCCAGAAATTATTCTTAGGCGCTAACAACAAAGGTATTTGCCAGAGTGCATAGTTGTCCATCAATACACAAGCAGCAAACTAATTGAATCTACCTCCAGGCAAAAAATGAAAATCTGGGTGAACTAGCCACTACTTATACCCATGCAACGAGCAAACCGCACTGGGTAGGGACGATCGTACTTGTGACTGCGATCCCGCCAAACCATTCGAGAAAATCGGAAAGTTCCTGCTTGCGATCTTCGACATTATCCGCAAGAATCAGAATTTGTTTGCCGCTACAGCGTTCAATAATGGCGCGAACGTCGTCTTTATAAGGGCGCTTCGCGTGATCTACAAACACCAAATCCGGCAGCGGAATCTCATTGGGAATTTGCCTAATTGCCTCCTCAGAAGGACACATCCACTGCCGAATCTGGCTATCAATTCCTGCTTGTTGAAAGTGTTCCCCGGCTTGCTCTGCTACAGATTTATCGAACTCGACGGTGTGGATGATGGCATGAGGATCTCCAAGTGCCAGGTAGCAGGTAGAGAGACCATATCCAGTACCAAGTTCAAGGATAGTCTTTGGTCGTACAGCAGCAACAACAGCTTGCAGAATTGGGCCGGTATCTTGACGAATCGGATTTCGCCAAGCACTTTCGCCGTACTGTTCGCCACCGAGGACACGGATTTTCTCAATGACTGCTAAAACTTGTTGGTTCATATGTAAAAGTGCGATCGTCCTATGTGAGTGAAACAGGACGATCGCACAGACTCTATTTGTAGGGTGGGAACTGCCCACCAAAACTCTACAGGTGGTGTAAAAGTTCAGTCTGTGCGATCGTCCGATTTGAGTTAAAAAGAGAAGGTGGTTCTGATTGCTCCGACCACAACATCCGGGTTGCGATCGTCATGGTTGGGGGCGGTCAACCAGAAGACACCAGGAGTAATCGTGATATTGTCGGTCAGTCGATGGGTATAAAAGGCTTCAATGTGAAATCCCACGTCGCGATCCTTGCGCTGTCCCGCAGGTAAACCAATCGCTTGAGCGATCGCCCCATTGCTCGTACCAGTCAACCGAGGTTGCACCCCAAAAACAAGACCAGCTAAGTTGCCTTCTTTGCCCAAGTCATAAAAAGCTAGAGAAAAACGATAGTCCACCACATTAGCATCTCCCTTCGTACCCTTGCCCAAGGTACGAGCATTGATCAAACCGACAGAACCGCTTAACCCCAAAGTCCGCGAGACTCGATAAGAGATTCCAGGAAGATATGTGTTGGCGACAACTGCTCCTGCCCCTTGAATTTGGGCAGCGTTACTGCCGCTGAACGTATCAACCCCAAATTGAGGAGAGTATAAGTGGACATAATTTAAAGAAATATCGAGCGGGCCGAAATCGAAGACCGTTCGTACAGAACCACTGTAGCCAGCTTTGGAGAAACCTACACTCGGGTCGTTAGTCCGGAATTCGCTGCCGGCGGCGAAATCGAAGTTCAACCACGGAGTTGCTTTCCACTGTACGCCAATCCCTGTCTGCTGAATGGCGGGGTACAGAATCGGGTTGATTGAACCAAAGTACGATAGAGCTCCTGTAGTCGGACTGGCAAATGGACTCAGGGGTGCTGAAAGTAGCCGGTTGCTAGAAAAGGCATTTAAAGAAACCAGCAGTTTGTCACCCACCGGGAAGCGGTATCCCAATCCGATCAAATTCAAACTTCCATTTCCTGATATGTCGGATGGCAGGAAACGAGTTTCATCAGTCGGGCCGCTGAGACGACCTTGCGGAAATTCGGTAGCTGTGCTGAGCGGCCTTAAATTTATGGCTTCCATAACGACGAACAAGCTGTCTTTACCCGTGAAGCTGCTATTCAAGTTGAGTTGAAGTCGATAGCCCAATGTAGTGTTATTCGCATCGCTAGCATTTTTGCCAAAAGCATCTCCGAGATAAGTCAACACCTCACCGGTCAGCTTAGTGGTCGTGGAGAATTGGTTGGCTTCGAGTTCTGCCGTGCGAGCTTCCAAAGCATCTACGCGCCCGCGCAGGGTTGCCAATTCCGCTGCAAATTCTTCTTGCAGCCGTTGGACGGCAAGCAAGTCTTCTTTGGTCGCTAAGTTCGTCCCAGCGTTAATTAGCTCCCTCACCTTATCCAAGCAAGCGTTTAAGCCGGCGGCAAATTCGTAGCGGGTCATTGCCCGGTTGCCGCGGTAGGTGCCGTCGGGATAGCCGGCGATACAACCGTACCGTTCGACTAGAGATTGCAGTGCTTGAAATGCCCAATCTGTTGGCTTCACGTCGGATAGCTGAGAGACTGAGGTCACTTGGTCCATCGACGATGTGTTGTCTTCTGATAATTCCGGGTTGAGGGTATTTTGCAAGTCAGGCTCAACAGAGGTATCCCGATCGAGAAGCGATGATTCGGGGTTGGGGGTTTTTTCCCTTACTGGCTCAATTGAGGTATCTTCTTGTGGAAGTTCTGCTGTTAGCCCTGAGACAGGAATCACTTGTTGGGTCCAGGTGTTCTCTGGCGATGGATCGGAAACTAGGGAATTTTCCTTTGTTGGCTCTGACCCTGTTTCCAGATTTGAACCGATCTGTTGACTGAAATCTGCCGTTTTGTGCGTTGCTATTTCAGTGTTAGTAGGGGTTGGCAGCAGACGGTTCGGGGAGTTCTCGCTCACCTTTTCACCGCTAACTGGCGTTGCTATTTCAGTGTTAGTAGGGGTTGGCAGCAGACGGTTCGGGGAGTTCTCGCTCACCTTTTCACCGCTAACTGGCGTTGCTATTTCAGTGTT
>JAICRN010000526.1 GCA_025937335.1 Microcoleus sp. TY_ISSM_2_bin.22 | reverse complement strand
TAAAATCTAAAATCTAAAATCTAAAATCTAAAATCTAAAATCTAAAATCTAAAATCTAAAATCTAAAATCTAAAATCTAAAATCTAAAATCTAAAATCTAAAATCTAAAATCTAAAATCTAAAATCGATTGACCTACTGATTCAACCTTATTCTACAATATTCTCAAAAAACTCTTCCCTGAGAATCGAATAAATTTTCAGATCCCAATATCTGTCTTTCACAAATAGGTGCTGTCGCAATACCCCTTCCAATTGCATCCCCACTTTTTCCATTACCCGAGCGGAAGCAATATTGTTAACTTCACATCGAGCCATAATTCGATTCAGCAACATCTCCCGAAAGCCGAATTCAATAACTGCATTAACAGCCTCGCTCATGTATCCTTCGCCCCAATAGCTCCTAGAGAGTGCGTAGCCAATTTCCGCGCGGCTGTGCGTCATGCTCCAATCCACAAATCCGCAAGTTCCGATAAACTTTTTCTCGGCTTTATGGACGAGTCCCCAATCTACAAGCTCTCGTCTTTTGTACATTTTTGTAAGCGATCTGAGAAAGTATTTAGTGTCTTCTATCGAGGTGTGAGTTGACCACAATGTGTATTGTGATACTTCGGGGTTTGAGGCATACTCAAACATATCGCTGGCATCGTTTAAAGTGATTTTTCGGAGCAGGAGCCTTTCAGTTTCTATAGTGGGTAAATGAGCTAATATATCGAGAAGGTTCATTTTGAGGTTGACCTATATTGTGATACTATTTAAAACTAAAAGCTAAATTTTACAAGCCAATGGTTCGGATTAAATTTGGGCGTTTTAACTGGTTGGATAATGATTCGATCGCAGCTTGGACTTTCCTGGCCCCAGCTTTGCTGTTTCTGGGTACTTTTTTGATTTGGCCGATCGCCTATTTATTTTACCTCAGCTTTACCAGCGGCAGCTTTACCCAGTCTGGAGTGCGTTGGATTGGCTTCAACAACTACTGGCGTCTAGTCACAAACCCGGATTTCTGGCAAATTCTCCAAAATACGCTCTATTTTACTACTGCGACAGTCATTCCCAGTTTAGTGATTCCATTGGGCTTAGCAGTTTTGCTAAATCGCTCGTTTGCTTGGCGAGGAACTCTCCGCACCGCTTATTTTATTCCTTCGATTACCTCTTTAGTTGCAGTTGGCTTGGGTTGGCGGTGGTTGTTTCAAACTGAAGGCCCGGTGAATAGTGTGTTAATGGCGATCGGCTTCAATCCAATTCCTTGGCTTAGCAGCACAGTTTGGGCAATGCCTGTGATCATTCTGCTCAGTGTTTGGAAACAATTAGGCTTTAATATGGTAGTATTTTTAGCAGGATTGCAAGCAATTCCGGTAAATCGTTACGAAGCGGCAGAACTGGATGGAGCTAATGCTTGGCAGCAATTTTTGTACATCACTTTACCCGGTTTGCGACCGACTTTAGTATTTGCTACAGTCACTACTGCTATTTTTACCCTGCGGAGTTTCGAGCAAGTTTACGTCATCACCGGCGGCGGCCCTTTGAACTCTACTAATTTGCTAGTTTATTATATTTACGAGCAAGCTTTTTCGCAATTTGATTTTGGCTATGCAGCCGCTGCGGCAACTTTCCTGATGGCTGTAGCTTTGCTATTAGTCTATTTACAACTAAAAGTTTGGGGCGAAGATGCTTGATATCACATTGGATAGCATCCTTCGTGTATGGGCGGGGCGGGTTTACGAGATTGTTTGTTTTAGCTCAGATGTTGCACCATTGTCAAGAACGGGCATCTTGCCCGTTCTACAAAGAATGAGTTTTCTCGCTTCACAGGCCGGAAAGCCTGTTCCTAAACAAGTAATTGAGAATGGTGCAAGATGTGAGTTTTAGGCATGATGGTGGGTAAAACCCGCCACTACGATCGCACAAATTATACAATTAACCATGATGCCCAATGCCCAATTACCCATTCCCAATTTTATATTCCATGTGCTCTGCTGTTTGTTCAGCTTGTGCTGTTCCCAAAAGCTTGCCGACAACGTGCAAAGACATATCAATTCCCGCAGCAATTCCCCCAGAGGTGATGATTTTGCCGTTATCTACAAATCGCTGATTTTGGATAATAGTTGTCTTTGGGGCTAATTCTCTCAATAAATCCAATGCCTGATGGTGTGTAGTTGCTTCTAAACCTTCCAACAAGCCAGCTTTTGCCAAAAGCAGCGAACCCGTACAGACAGAAAGCACTAATTCTGCCGTTCCCGCAGAATCTTTTATCCAATTAATAACTGCTGAATTATCGATCAACTTTCTCGTACCTTGTCCTCCCGGTACAATTAAAATATCCGGTGGTGGACAATCGGAAATGGTGCAGTCGGGATTTACACTCAAACCGTTGCGGGCGCTGACAGCACCGGGATGTTCGGCTACGGTAGAGACTGCAAAAGGTCGCTCGCCCTTACTTAATTCTGATGCCACCGAAAACACTTCAAAAGGGCCGGCAAAGTCCAGTACCTCGACATCATCAAACATTAAAATAGCTACCTTCCTAGTTGCCATAAGACTTACTTCTGATAGAGGCAACAAATCTCGGCGATTTGTTATCGTAGAACTGGTATAATTTAAATTATTAAAGCTATGCCGAAAAATATTCGCCATCGCGCCCTAACAATCTGTCTTTTGTGTCTGGCTTGCGCCTTAGCAATTGCTGTTACGCCAATTTTTACGCCCGCTCAATCCCCAAGTCAATTAGAATTTCGCATTACTCAATTAGAAAGTCAAATTTCTGAACTCAGAGGACAAATTTACAGTTTGCAGAACCAAGGTTCTAGAGTTAACAGGCCTCAGTCTCCTTCCGGTTCTGGTCGCACAAATCCTAGAACGGTGTCGGGAGACCCGATGTTTGATAATTTAGCAACTTTGGTAATTGAAACGAAGCAAGATGTTATCAAAATTCAAGAGCGGTTGTCAAAGCTAGAAGCGTCGAGAAATCGTTAGAGAAGTCAATCGATTTTAGATTTTAGGTTTTAGATTTTAGATTGAAGGATTGACCCCACGGAGAAATTCGGGGGCTTGTATCCTGGATGCTTTCTGTCATTAGTCATTAGTCATTAGTCAGAAGGAAGAGGTTCAAGGGAAGAGGGAAGAAGTCAGCAGTCATTAGTTAGAAGGATGAAGTCATATTCTCGCCAACTCAAAACTCAAAACTCTCCCTCTCTCCTTCTCTCGGACGTTGAGGTCGAGAACAGCAGGGTCTGCTAAAAATCAATTTGCAGAACTATTCAATGATATGGAAATAATAGGCTGCAACCAGAAAATTGATCGCTAACAGCCCCAAAAACCAAGCCGCGCGAAACGTGTAAGGGAATTTGCCCGTTTTCATCACGGAGTCGGATTTTAATTGGTTCTTCGCTATCTCTGCCATAAGTAAAGCTCCTAATTCATAAGTCACTCTATTTACAAATAGCAGAGAGCGTCGCACTTATGCACAATCCTCTAGAGTTATTTTTTGTAACAAGGAGTTTATACCGAGTTAAATTCTGATGAATTTCACTCGGTCTCTCCGGCGTGGTAGGAACTGCGGACCAGAGGCCCCGATCGCACGCGCTCAAACCCCATCTCCCGGGCGATCGACCCGAAACGGTCAAATTCGGCCGGCGTCCAGTATTTACGCACTGGGAGGTGTTCTAGAGACGGTCTCATGTATTGACCGAGGGTGAGCCGATCGCACTTGGCGTCCCGCAAATCGCTCATCGCTTCGACTATCTCGGCTTCGGTTTCCCCGTGCCCCAACATCAAACCGGATTTGGTGGGAATAGTTGGGTCATATTGCTTAACAATACGCAGAACGTCGATCGAGCGATCGTACTTGGCCCCCCTCCGCACCGGCCCTTGCAACCGGCGCACCGTCTCAATATTGTGGTTGTAACAAGCCGGTTTAGCCTCCACCACCGTCCGAATCCGCTGTCGCTGCAACTCATCGAGGCCGGAATTCTCCCCGTTGGGGGCGGGCACGGAGGCACCGCCCCTACCCGTTCCCCCCCAAAAATCCGGCGTCAGTACCTCAACTTCAGTATCCGGGTTCAGAAGGCGGATTTGGGCGATCGTCCTCGCAAACCAACCTGCACCCCCATCCGGCAAATCATCCCTCGCCACCGAAGTCAGCACCGCATAGCGCAAACCCAATAACTGCACAGCCTCGGCCACCTTTTCCGGTTCCTCCGGGTCTAGCGGCATCGGAGAATGACCTTTATCTACTTGACAAAAAGCACCAGCGCGGGTGCAAGTGGGTCCCATCAACAAAAAAGTCGCCGTTTTTTGGGCGTAGCACTCGCCCCGGTTGGGACATCGGCCCTCTTCGCAAATCGTGTGAATTTGTCGCTGTTTAATAATTTTTTGCAC
>JAICRN010000208.1 GCA_025937335.1 Microcoleus sp. TY_ISSM_2_bin.22 | reverse complement strand
TGCCAAACCGTGGGTGTACCAGGATGTGACGAAGGTGGTGCCTGTTAACCAGCCACCGATGGCTAGGTAGGCGCAGGGGAATAGCAGGATGCCAGACCAGCCTACGAAGACGAAGCGATCGCGTTTGAGCCAGTCGTCGAGCACATCAAAGATGCCTCTTTCGTTCTGGGCGCGTCCGACTGCGATTGTCATAAAAAAAACTGGGTAAGTGGGAAACGAGCGTGTCTTCCGACCTGAGAGGAAAACAACGCGGCGATTTCAATCGCCTTGAATCTTTCCCCTTTCGGGGTTGGAGGGGTATGGTTGCCCCTCCGATGAGGTATGGTTGCCTCAGTCTCCCTTGCGGGGTAATGTTCGCCTCGACCTGGTTATAAAGGCTTGTTAGACCTGCGATACTGTTTCAGTGACTTTAAAACTGTTTAATCGCAGGTGACAGAGCGGAAAACTGGCGTCGCATTCGCCGGTGTCGTGACCTAAATAACGTCTCCTCTTGCGAGGGGTCTGGTCAGAACAGCTTGCAATTTCTTACAAGCTCAGTGGCCTTAGCCCTTAGTTCCTGACTGCGGTAAAATCCTTTTGCTTGTTAAAAACTAAGGTTTCTAATTAAACTTAACATAAGTATATATTAGAAGTTCAGAATTTTTCAACATAATTAGCAGGAGTTGATACACAATGCCGATCGGTCGATCGCGATCTCGTCAGCGAAGCGTGACGCTCGGTAGGCTAATTGAATTAAGATTTGGCTTTAAGGCTGTTTAATTTTATGACTGCAAAAACAACGACCTCGATCGATTCTGTCCTGCGCTACCCGGTTTTGGGCTCCCGCCGCTTCAGCAATTACTGGTGGGCGACGGTGGTCAGCATTGGAGGGACTGGTTTCCTGCTGTCGGGCATTTCCAGCTACTTGCACGTTAACCTGCTGCCTTTTTCTGACCCGACTCAGCTCGTTTTCATCCCCCAAGGCATTGCGATGAGTTTCTACGGTGTCTGCGGCGTGCTGTTGGCGCTTTACCTGTGGCTGACTATTCTCTGGGATGTCGGTGGCGGTTACAACGAGTTCGATCGGCAAACTGGTAACATTCGGATCTTTCGCTGGGGTTTTCCCGGCAAAAACCGCAAAGTTGATTTTAATTGCAAGACATCGGACGTGCAATCTGTGCGGGTGGACATTAAAGAAGGTCTCAATCCCCGCCGCAGTATTTATCTTAAGCTCAAAGACCGCCGTCAGTTTCCCTTGACTAGAGTCGGACAGCCGATTGCTTTGTCGCAAGTGGAAAATCAAGCGGCCGAATTGGCTCGATTTTTGCAAGTTCCCCTAGAAGGACTTTAGGGATTTTCGATTTTCGATTTTCGATTTTCGATTGGTAATGTCTAGTAGGGTGCGCCGGGCCGCGCACCTTACGTACCTGGTAAGTGAAAAAGATCGATCTGCAAGTAAACCCGTTACCAATTTTTGAATCTATCAATGAACAATACTTCCGACAGTTTTTGATAGCCAACCGTAGAATAAGGCTTTCAAGGCGATTCGGTAAGTTGGCTACCAAAGGAAAATCGCGGGTTTCAGACTGCGAACTCAAAACCCTCCGGACTATTGAATTAAAATCTTTAGTTGCAAAGTCCGTAATTGACTCAAAGTGAAAATACAAATGCAAATGCAAATCAAAATTCAGCGGTGGTTGTTCTCACTTTTAATAATTGGCGCGTTGTTTGTTGGGGGATGCGGTAGTTCCCCGGCTACGAACTCGACTCCGACACCGAATCCGGCGTCGGGTGAAAATATTTCTTTGTCTCCGTCTCCTTCTCCTGCTGTAGCGGCGAGTTCGCAATTTAGCAACTTGCCACGATTGGAAGGAAAAGCAACGGTGGTGATGACGGTTAAAGGTGCTCCAATTACGATCGAACTCGACGGCACAAATGCGCCAATTACTGCGGGCAATTTTGTCGATTTGGTTCAGAAAGGTGTCTACGACGGATTGGTTTTTCACCGAGTCGTCCGGGAACCTCAGCCTTTTGTAGTTCAGGGCGGCGACCCCCAGGGCAAAGACCCTAAATTTCCTACAGCGCGACTGGGAACTGGGGGTTTTGTTGACCCAAAAACTTCTCAGGAACGCAGGATTCCTCTGGAAATTAAAGCTAAAGGTGCTGCAAAACCTACTTACAGCCAAACGTTAGAACAAGCTGGGGTTGCCCAGAAACCTGTGTTGCTGCACAGTCGCGGGGCGGTGGCTATGGCTCGATCGCAGAGTCCTGATTCGGCTTCTTCTCAGTTTTACTTTACTTTGACCGATGTACCGTTTTTGGACGGCAGCTATGCGGTTTTTGGCTACGTGAAGCAAGGCATGGATGTGATTGATAAGATTGAAGCGGGCGATCGCATTGACAAGGCTACTGTTACTCAAGGTTTGGAAAATTTTAAGGCTGCTAGCTAAAGGTAGTAAAGCAATTTTGGATTTGAGATTTGGGATTTGGGATTTGAGATTTGGGATTTTTCCCACGGTCGCAATCTGATGCTTGTGAATTTGGATTTGAGAGAATGAAATTGGATTTGAGATTATCCCTTTTTAATCCAAAATCTCAAATCGTCGGGTCTGATGCTTATTTTAATCCGTCCTGGACGCAAAAACCCGGTGTCTTCACCTAATTTGGTCGTATACGCTCGAACGTGACAACGATCGAGCGGGTTTTTTTGTTAGCGTGCGTCCAGGAATGTTAATCCAAAATCCAAAATCCAAAATCCAAAATCTAAAATCTAAAATCTAAAATCTAAAATCTAAAATCCAAAATCCAAAATCTAAAATCTAAAATCTAAAATCTAAAATCTAAAATCTAAAATCGGCTTTATGGATGTTGTTGTTACTGGAATTGGTCTTGTTTCGGCTTTAGGCACTCTGAAAACAAGCTGGAAAAGACTGCTTTCTGGAGAGTCGGGAATCGATCGGCATCAACCTTTTTTAGAACTTGAAGCGCGACATTTGGCTTTAATTGATACCAAACCAGCGGGCTTAATAACTTTAACTCGGCAGGTTTTGGCAGATGCTTTAAAAGATGCTAATTTGACTTTGCCTTTGCCTGATTGCGGGATTGCGATCGGTTCTAGCCGAGGCTTCCAGGCAAATTTGGAACTGTTGGCAAGCGAAGGAAGTTCGGCAACGAGCACTGTACAAGATTTAACGGATGGAAGAAAGACCGAAGTTGGAAGAAGTCGGAGGGAAGTCGGAAGAGGGAAGTCGGAAGAGGGAAGGGAATTTCCAATTACCGATTCCAAATTCTCAATTACCGATTCTCCATTTGTGAATTTTTTGCCTCACATGGGGGCGATCGCAGCGGCGAGGGCAATTGGTTCGACTGGGCCGGTACTGGCACCGATGGCTGCTTGTGCGACGGGCCTACAGTCGATCGCCCGCGCTGTTGATTTAATCCGCACCGGTGAGTGTCAGCGGGCGATCGCAGGTGCTGTGGAAGCGCCTATCACACCGCTGACTCTGGCTGGATTCAGCCGGATGGGTGCTTTGGCAAACACTGGGTGCTATCCGTTTGACGAAAATCGGGAAGGGTTTGTGCTCGGTGAAGGCGGGGCTTTATTTGTATTAGAATCCGCCGAGTTGGCAAGGCGTCGCGGCGCTAAAATCTACGGTCGAATTTCCGGTTTTGGCTTGACAAATGATGCTTGCCATGCTGCCGCGCCGGAGCTGGGGGGGAAAAGTGCGATCGCGGCGGTAAATCAATGTTTGAAACGCAGTAATTTAGAGGCGATTGATATAGATTTTATTCACGCTCACGGTACTGCAACTGAGTTAAATGACCGACAGGAAGCACTGTTAATTGAGAAGTTATTTCACCGAGGAGTTGCTGTTAGTTCGACTAAGGGAGCTACGGGTCATACTTTGGGAGCTTCGGGAGCTTTGGGCGCGGCTTTTTGTTTGATGAGTATTAAATATCAGATGTTGCCGCCTTGCGTTGGAATGAAAAAACCGGGGTTTGAATTAGATTTTGTTCGCTGTGCGCGATCGGCTATTGTCAGAAATGCGGTTTGTTTAAGTTTTGGCTTTGGCGGGCAGAATGCTGCGATCGTTTTATCGGGTGAATGTTAATTTTTGCAAACTCGGTCGATCGGCATTTAAACTACACGATCTCTCTACAGTTAAAATCTTCTGAGGCTGCCCGGGGAACCCGCCGGCACATCCAATATAAATCTAAAAAATAGTACAATATTTATGTATTTTAGTCAATTAACTGAGAATTTTGGTGAGATTGCTGCTGCTGCTATGCAAGGATCTGGCTTTGCATCCCGACCCAGATCCTTGCATCCAAGCCTGGGATGTCAGAAAATAGAGACAGATTCAAGCAGCATTGTATTTTATTAACGCACCGATCCCGATCGGCGAAAATAGAAGAAAGAAACTGTTTAAATTAAGTCTCAGGTATTTTAACATGGATCTGGCATTTCATCGATTTATGTCTTATTTTGAACCAGAGCAAGCTGCTCACCTTTGCCAAATAGCTGTTTTGGAGAGTTTTGCTGAGGAAACGCTGGTTTTTGAAGAAGGAGAAACAGCGGATTTTTTATATCTAGTTTTAGAAGGTAAAGTCCAGTTTAGCAAGCGCATTGAAAACAATAAATATCAAACTGTTGCTGTCGCTAAGCCAGACGATTATTTTGGCGAACTCGGAGTTTTAGACGGAGAGCCTCGCAGCGCTAGAGCTGTGGCAGTTGCAGGCTCGACTTTGGCCAAAATAGGCCGTGAAGAACTAATAACAACTCTCCAGTTTGCTAAAGGCAGTTCGGTACTGCAAATGTTTAGTTTCATTACTAAAAATTTACGGGATACCACGGATCAATATGTTAGCCAGTTGGTACACAAACAAAAAATGGTACTGGTAGGAGAAATGGTGAGTACAATTATTCACGATTTCAAAAGTCCTTTTACCGGAATTAAACTCTCCACAGAAATGCTCAAAGAAATGCACGAAGATGAGGAAACTCAGGAGTGGTGCGAACTTATTCAATTGCAGGTTCAGCGAATGTTGGGGATGGCTGAAGAAGTATTAGAATTTTCGCGCGGTAATTCTGTATTACATAAAAAGCCAGTTAATCTAATTCAGACGTTGCAGCAGTTTGAAAAGTTGAACAGAGTTTACTGCGAAGCAGCAAAAGTAGATTTGGTAGTACGGGTGACAGAAGTCATAGTGGAAGCAGACGAAAATAAGATTTTGCGCGTTTTACAAAATTTAGTTGGGAATGCTGTTGAGGCTTTTGGCGGAAGAGGGGGTCGGGTGGAGATTGCGGTGACACAAAGTCAGGAGTGGGCAGAAATTAGCATTTACGATAACGGCCCGGGCATTCCGCCGACAATTAAAGAAAAGTTATTTGAACCGTTTGTGACTTATGGCAAGCGGACTGGTACCGGGTTGGGAACGGCGATTGTTAAGTCGATCGTTGAGGCTCACAAAGGGAAAATAAGTTATGAGTCGGAGGACGAAAAAGGAACAACTTTTTACATCCGCTTGCCGAAAATCAAAGCTTGAGCAGATCGACTTTAATTAGGTAAGGAGATATATACTGAGGACTTTCTCACTCAGCCTCAGAGACTTGGTTGATGAGTAGATATATTGCGATCGAACAATATTTTCAGTCCTGGATGCACTCGACAAAAAAAACCTCTTTATCGTTGTCACGTTCGATCTAAGATGACCACGAATTTCAAAGGTGGTACCCGCCACGTGATTTATCCGTGGAATCAATCCAAAATCTCAAATCGAAAATCCTCAAGAAAGAGCATTTATCCCTGGGGTCAATCTAAAATCTAAAATCTAAAATCTAAAATCGATTGACCAAAATATGTGGATAAACCGGGTTTTTGCGGTCAGGGATGATTTTTATAATAGTCCAGGACGCATACATACCAAAGAAACCGGGTTTTTACAATTTTTCAAGGTCGGGATGAATTATTTTTGCAATAAACACCCGCTTCCTGACAGCCCGTGCGTCCAAGATTATCTAAGAAACCAGCTTTTAGAAGGCAAGTCCTAATACTGTGTAGCGATTGGTAGAATCAAGTAGAATTGAATTAATGAACTGCTAAAAATCTGATGCCAGTTACTATTCAAACCTTACCCACAGAAGTTATCAATTTAATTGCTGCAGGCGAAGTGATTGACTCGATCGCCGCAGCGGTACGAGAATTAGTTGAAAATTCTCTGGATGCTGGCGCAACTCGCATCGTTGTTTCTGTCTGGCCCGAGCAGTGGCGGGTGCAAGTTGCAGATAATGGTACGGGAATGGATCTGGAAAATTTGCAGCAGGCGGCTTCCCCTCACAGTACGAGCAAAATTACCACTGAAGCTGACCTTTACAAAATTGATACTTTGGGATTTCGCGGGGAAGCTTTGCACAGTTTAGCTCAGTTGGGCTGTTTGGAGGTGTTGAGCCGATCGAATGATTTGGGATTGGGGGATTTTTCGGAAAATCGAGAGCTGGCACAAACCCCCGCCAAATCATCCTTTAACAAGGGGGGAATTGAAAATGCTCGATCGGGCTGGCGGGTGGTTTACAATAACGCCGGCGTTGCTGTGGAGGTGGAAACAGCGGCGATCGCTCCGGGTACGGTGGTGACTGTTGATAATTTGTTTGGCAATTGGCCTGTGCGCCGCAGTTTTTTGTCGCCGGCACAGCAAATGCGATCGATCCAATTAACCCTTCAGCAAATTGCTATTTGTCACCCGCACGTTAATTGGCAGTTGCGTCAAGGAAATACCCCTTGTTTGCACGTAACTCCTGGTAGCACAGCGGAACACATTTTACCTCAATTCGTGCGCGGCGTGCGATCGAGCGATTTGCAGTATTTAAAGTTAGATTTGCCTGCCAGTCCTGCAAATAATAAAGCAGCAAATTTAGTCATAGAAACTCAACTTGTAGGAGCGGCAGTTAAGCCTAATTACCAATTACCCGTTGCCAGTTCCCAATTCCCAATGCCCAATTCCCAGCGTTTGGAGTTAGTAATTGGTTTGCCCGATCGCTGTCACCGCAGGCGGCCCGATTGGGTGAAAGTTGGGGTGAACCGGCGAGTTGTGCGATCGCCGGAATTAGAGCAAACTATTCTCAGCGCCTTTGCCCGCACTTGTCCGCGCGATCGCTATCCAGTCTGTTTTGTCCACCTGCAAATCTCCCCCTCAGAAATTGATTGGAACCGCCACCCGGCTAAGGTGGAAATTTATCTGCACGATCCGAGTTTTTGGCAAGAACAAATTAGCACGGCAATTGCTCGCGCTTTGCACCTGAATGATGAGGTTTTGCCGTCTGCCCCAATTCCCGATCGAGTGGGACAATTGCTGAAGGCATCCGAACAAAAAAGTGCTTACAGTGTCGGGATTTCGGCTAGGCAGAATGATGGCGGCGGTGAAGGGGAAAAAGCTAATCAAATAGGATTGATGGAATTGAGGGCGATCGCTCAAATTCACAATACTTACATTGTTGCGGAACATTCCAGCGGAATGTGGTTGATAGAACAGCACATCGCTCACGAGCGCGTTTTGTACGAGCAATTGTGCGCGGCTTGGCAGCTAAAATGTCTAGAAAAACCGGTGATTCTCAGTCAGTTATCGGCGCTGCAAATTGAGAATTTATCCCGCTTGGGTTTGGAAGTAGAAAGTTTTGGCGAACAGCTATGGGCAGCCCGCGAAGTTCCTGAATTGTTAGCCGATCGAGATGACTGTGCGGATGCGCTTTTTGAACTCAGTAAAGTCGCAGATTTGCAAGCGGCTCAAGTTGCGACTGCTTGCCGCAGTGCTATGAAAAACGGTACTCCTTTAAATCTTTTGCAAATGCAAAATTTGTTGGATGAATGGCAGCAAACTCGCAATCCGCGCACTTGTCCTCACGGCCGCCCTATCTATTTTGCTTTGGAAGAATCGACTTTGGCTCGGATTTTTCGCCGCAGTTGGGTGATTGGTAAAAGTCACGGGATTTGAAACCTAATTTGATATCGGAGGGGGTTCACGTCAAGCTGGCTCGATTGAAAAAAATCGTGAAGCTTTATTAAAAATAGTGGCAGATTTAGAGGGAAAACTTAGAATATATTAAAATTTAAATAATGCACTCTTTTAAATATCTTTTGGGCAACAGGCAAGATGCCTGTTCCACTCCAAAAGAAAAAGTACATATCTTACCATAAAAAAATAATTATACTACAAAAAGTTGCAACAGGCAAGATGCCTGTTCCACAAGAAAAAGTACATAACTTACCATAAAAAAGGTTAATTATACTACAAAAAATGTCGTTTACCCGAATAATCTTTGTTGTGGAACAGGCATCTTGCCTGTTCATGATATGGGTACAGAATGTAATTTAAAAATAAATCAATAATAAATATGGATTTTCCGATCGCCCGACAACTCTTTTATCAAGAAATAAATCAGCCGGATGGCTCGATCGACCTGGCGAAAGCTGCTCTTTACATGGCTTTGGAAGAATACCCAAATTTAGAACCCGAGGAGTATCTCAACACTCTCGACACGATCGCAG
>JAICRN010000409.1 GCA_025937335.1 Microcoleus sp. TY_ISSM_2_bin.22 | reverse complement strand
GGATTGGTGGAACTCAAAAAAATTCACACATTAGGGAGAACCCCCCAGATTTATCTGTATAGTCAAATCTAAAATCTCAAATCTCAAATCTAAAATCGATCGATGGCACTAGCACTTTCAACAGCAGAGGATAGAATCTTCTGAGGTTAGATAATGTTTGCCTGCACCAGGATAATTATAAGGAGAATAGTTTGAAATACCATTTGGCATTAGGTCGCAAAATAGACCTAGATGGAATTGACCGCGATGCACAACTCGGCAAATGCCCCCGCCACGTCCTGCGGGCCCTCAGAGAGAGCTTAAATGCCACCGTTCACGCCCCGGATGGCGAAGCGATATCGTTGAGTGACAAGCTGCGATCTAAAATTTCTTCTAAACCCGAACATTGGGCCGCCGCGCGCAAATTGTCCGAGCAAGTCAGCAGCGACGACGTGATATTTTGTAACGGCGAGGACATTGGGATTCCTGTCGCGGCGGTGTGCGGGGCTAAGCCCGATCGCCCGAAAATTGTTGTACATTTCCACAATATCGATCGGCTGCGCGGCCGCGTCGCCCTGAAACTATTTGGTTTGGCTGACAAAATTGACGTGTTCATGGCTTGCGCCAGCCCTCAAACTGACTTCCTCCGCAGTTATTTAGCTTTACCTGAATCGCGGATTTTAGTGCATCTAGACCAGACAGACACTAAGTTTTTCACACCCGGCCCCGTTTCTGGCGATAAAAAGCGGCAAACGGTTGTTAGCGTCGGATTAGAAAAGCGCGACTACCGACTCTTAGCAGCAGCAACTGCTGACTTAGATGTTGACGTAAAAATTAGCGGTTTTTCTAAAGATGCCAAAGCTTTATCGCAAGCTTTCCCCGATACTATGCCAGAAAATATGTCCCGCAAGTTCTACGAATGGCCGGATTTAGTGCAGCTTTACCGCGATGCAGACGTAATTGCAGTTTGTTTGGCGGACAATAAATATGCTGCTGGAGTGCAGGGTTTGCTGGAAGCAATGGCCTGCAAGCGGCCGGTCGTCATTACTCGGACTCAAGGTATGGTCGATTATTTAGCGGCCCCGGATATTGCCAAAGTCGTAGATGTGGGAGATGCTGAAGGTTTGCGCGAGGCGATCGTCCATTTGCTAAAAAATCCTCAAGAAGCTGAATCTCAAGCGCAGCGGGGTTACGAAATGGTTGTGAACCAGCACAGCAGCGAACCTTATGTCGATGTGTTGGCCCAGAAGTTGCGATCGCTTTAAACTCGTAATATCAGCAACGGGCAGGATGCCCGTTCCACAAAACAGAAACTTGGTTGTGGAACAGGCATCTTGCCTGTTCGTTAAAAACTGGTAAAACAGGCCGGAAAGCCTGTTGATTAAAAATCACGACTCGCGTCCACTGGCCCACTTATCCCGCCATTTCACCGTCCCTTCCGAAACTAAAACCCAGCGGCGACAAACCAGATTTTCTCGCAGCGGCGACTGTCCTTCCCGTAGCAGCGCATACTTATAAGAAATCAACTTCCCCGCACTTTCATTAAAAGGAATTTCCCCAAACCAAGTATTAGTATTGATATACTCCAACGGGAAACCCTTACCAATATCCCAATTCCCCAGTTCCGGACAATCTCCAATCACCACAATTCTTTCCCCAGGCTGAGTTTTAACGCTGTTAAGCTGCGCCCGCACAATAGTTGTCGCCTTAACTCGCTCTCCGACGCGGCTAAAAATCATTACTTCCCGCTCACCCAACTCTAAATTGTACAGCATCCCGTCTTTAACTTCAAACTTGCGGCGCGATAAAACCTCCGTATGCTCTCCATCAGGCAGCTCAGTATCAACCTCTTCAATTGTAACAGCATTGCCGCGATTCATAGCTACAAACACCACAGAATCGCGATAGCGGCGCACGTAACAATAAACATCAGCAGTTAGATATTTTTGCCACTGACTACCCATCGAAATAGCTGGATTCAGCCGCCGCAATCCAGATAGCAACCGCACATCTCGGTAAATCGGCGAATCAGTATCCCACTTTTCCATCATCGGCCGGTTGTAAGGGTCATTTCCCCCTTCGGTATCATCGTGCAGATACTGTTCGGTGCCGTAATAAATACAGGGAATGCCGCGAGTCGTCATAATTAAACCTATCGCCAACTGCAGCATTTGCGGATCTGGATTTAACGACTGAAACCTCGGCATATCGTGGTTGTCAATAAAAGTAATCAACTCCGTCGCCCCGTAGTAGCGGTGATCCAAATCCAGAACATCCTGAATTAACTTAAATCCTGCTTCCGCACCCTGCCCCAAAGCTGCTCGAATTGCCACGCACAGACCAAAATCTAAAATAGTCATCCCCGACTCGTTGACAAATTCCACAGAACGCTCGTTTCGAGGATCGCTGTAAATCCATTCGCCAAAAATGAAAACATCAGGTCTGTGTGTTAAAATGTCAGCATTAAATTCCTGCCAAAACCAAATAGGCATATGCTTGACTGTATCAACCCGCAAAGCATCAACACCTCTATCTAACCATTGTTTAATTGCTGATTTAATGTAATTGCGATAGGCAATATTGTTTTCGTTGAAAGTTGCTAAACCCGACAGTTCGCAGTTTTGGACTTGCCATTCATCTTCCCAGTTTTTGACTTCGCCGTAGTGGTGATACCAGTTATCTTCATCGTCGTTAAAGTCAGCTATTTTTACGCCGTCGTCGTAGAGTTCGCCTTTTTTTCCGCTAAAATCAGGGTTGCTGTGATTGCAGACAATATCGAGCACGAGTTTCATGTTTCGCTGGTGCAATTCGTCTACTAATTTGTCAAATACAGTATTTTTAGTTTCTTGTGTTTGGTTAATAGAAGGATTGTCGCCTGTGGCAATGAAGCGGGGATTTAGTCGCTTGAAATCTTTAGTCCAGTAGCCGTGAATCGCCGCTTGTTCGACAAATAATGCTTCTACTTGCTCGAACAGTGGCGTCAGCCAAACTGCGGTAACACCCATATCTTTTAAGTAGTCGAGTTTGTCGATAACTCCCTGCAAATCGCCGCCCCAATATCTGCCCCAATCTTTGCCTTCTGGATCGTAAAGTTCTGGGTTTGGGCCTTCATTATTTGTGGGGTCGCCGTCGTAAAAGCGATCGACTACAATGAAATAAATTGTTTCTTGTCGGAATTCAATGTCTCTGGTGTAGAGAAATTCTAAATCCAGTTCGCTTTCTGGCTTAACTTCTTCTACCAGAGACTCAATTTTTTTTTCTGGTTCGCTAACTTCGTACTGAGAGGAAGTTTGATTGGGAGTGACTGGTGTCATGAGATGTATTTTTTTATATTGTAAGATTGGTCAGTTATTCGGAGCTAGAGTCGGAGATAGCTTTCCCCTCTGACTGACTTTTACAGCATCATACGGAATTTACTCGTTTAATGGAATCTTCCTTTAGAGAGAGGGCAGACTCATCCTTAAGCATGAGGTGGATGAGAGTTAATATTTAGCGTAATTCTCAATCAAAGAGCCAGAGCATCAAAAACCTGCGCTACCAGGCTGAGCCTGGTAAAGAGAAAAGGTAGAGTAATTGTGCGATCGTACTTTTTCCCTTGCTTTCATTCCTCCCGCAAGTTTTGGATATCTTCAACGCTCAAACCTGTAGTTTGACTAATGGTTTGATTGTCAAGAACATTGAGAAGTTGCTAAGCAATTTCTAGAGACTTTTCTCTCATTCCTAGGGCGAGTCCTTTTTCTCTACCTTCTTCTCGCCCTTCTGCGATGTTTTGTTCTCTGCCTTGTGCGATTCCTTTTTCAATTCCCTTGAGCAAGACACCCTGCTGATCCAGAATAAACATTTCGCGTTCTTCTAAATCTGCCAACTCCTCTGGATTCAAAATAGTTTCATTGGCAATCCCAAATGCTTGCTTTATTTCTGAGACAGTTTCCATTGTTGACGGCACTATTTCCAAGGTGGGAGCATTTTTCATAAAATAAATGGCGTTGGTGGATTAGGGTATGATGATTTGAGAGTGCGATCGCCAAAAAATAACACTTCACAAAACGAAGAGCTTATGCAATGTCCTGAATGTCAGTCAACTCATGTTAATAAAAATGGTCATAAAAAAGGTAAACAGAATTATATTTGTGTCAGTTGTGGCAGACAATTTATAGAGGGCTATCAACATCATAAAGGTTATTCAGAAGATGTGAAACGTGAATGTCTCAAAATGTATGTCAATGGCCTGGGTTTTCGAGCAATTGGGAGTGTCAAAAATGTGCATCATACGACAATCATTAATTGGGTCAAACAAGTAGGAAAACTCTTGCCAGATTTTTATGAGGCAGAAATAACTCCACAAGTGGGAGAATTAGATGAATTAGAAACATTTGTTGGCTCAAAAAAAACTTGCACCTGGTTATGGACAGCAGTAGACCATTTTAAACCAGGTATTCTAGGATGGGTTTTAGGCGACCATAGTGCCAAAACCTTTGAACCACTAGGGGAGATTGTTAATAAATGGAAATGCCATTTTTATGTGACAGATGGATGAAAAGTTTACCCTAAGTTTATTCCCGATGGAGATCAGATCCCACCGCAAAACATATATGATAAGAGTTGAAGGTGAGAATACAAGATTAAGGCATCCGGATAGCTCGCTTAAAACGAAAAAGTCTTTGTTATTCTAAATTAAACAGCAAATTGCTAATATCTTCTATTCAGTTACTAATTCACTATCTAAAATTTGCAGATGTTCCAGTGCCGTATCAAAATCAAAGCAATCATTTTCGCTTGTCTGCGATCACACTATAAGTTTATCATACCTTGATTCAGCAACGCCGGTATTTGTTCGGGGGACAAAAGCCCTATTGTATGAAGAGCGAGTGCTATTTCACTCCGACTCAAGATGAAATTTTAAAAATTGGCCCAGTTATTTATTGATGTCAAATAAATTAAGTATTTATACTTAATTTATTTGACCAGAGGTGCTGTTTCTATGACGAAGGAGCAAGGGAAGGCTCTGGTGACAGTTGAGGGTGCGGAATGTGGGTTTCAACTCTCAGACTATTAGACCTCTTGCAAAATAATTTTATGCTATAATGAAGGGTTTGGCTTAAGTGGAGCAGATTGCAGGTTATATCAGCACTTGACAATTATGAGTTAGCTCTCAGGTCTAAAACTCAAAACCTTTAATTGTAACATAGATTTTTTTTTCAAGAGGTCTATTGTAGCATATTTTTAGAGAAGTGGTATAACTAGAAGAGGTGGTACCTAGCGAAAGCAGCAGATACTCAGCTCTATCGGCGCTAGCAGTTCAGAATCTTTGGTTATGCTGACGCGCTCAACCAAGTATTCTGCCAAAGTATAGCAACCGCCAAGGCGGTTGCTATAAATACTAAATATTCTCACTTAGATTCCACATCACTACATTTACATGGGAATATAACCCTCTTCTGTCACTTTCCGGGTATTCTGAACAAAAGAATCAAAAGCTTACTAAGACTGGCTCATGTCTTTGCACAAATACGACTCCCAACGATAAATCGTGAGGTTTTGATAGGGAAGCGTGGT
>JAICRN010000211.1 GCA_025937335.1 Microcoleus sp. TY_ISSM_2_bin.22 | reverse complement strand
GGCCGGCCCGCTCCCGCCCCCGCCCCCGGCCCCCCGCCGGCCCCCGCCCCCCCCGCCCCGCCGCGCCCCCCCGGGGGCAGTGGGGGGAGTGCGGTGGCTTGTGAGGGCCAATCGCTCGACTGATGTGAACCGTTGGAGATAGTGATTTCAAAACGTCCTACAAACATTCCTGTAATTAGGACGATCGTCACTCCAATTACGATCTGGTAAATTTTAAGCTTCATAAATTTTATGCTTAAAGGATAGACTGCACACCCGCAATTATTCATAACTATCCTTAATGTAGAACCTGGGGCTGCGGTGCCACAAGATACAGCTACACTTAATTACTTGACTGTTCAGGACTATAACTTGGCGATCGCTCAATACCATCTTAGATGTTAAATTTTAGATTTTAGATGGTGGCGTACTAACCCCGGCCAAGATTTGGAGTTTGTCTGAAGCAGCATTTTTTGACTCATCAGTATAACTTTTAATACCAGTTTAAAAAAGATGCAACTATAGGCCCTTGCTCCAAACCCCGATCGTCATCAGTCATTCTCAATTCTTTAATCGAAAATCTAAAATGGTATCACTTCTATGCAGAATACCCGAATTAACAGATTGATTGATGTTCTGGGCGAGCAATTCGGACGCTGGCTGAGCAATCCTTGGCGGCGGATTTCGATCCTGATAATTAGCCTGCTGTCGGGCACTTTTTTGGGAACCGCTATTTCGACGATTGCCGGACAATCCGCTGATTGGGATATTGTCGCGGCCGGGCTGTTGGTGTTGTTGACGGAGTTGACGAACCGACTGGTTTACGGCGGCAAGAGGCCCGCAGCCGGTTATTTGTGGGTGGAGGTACTCAATTCTCTGAAAATTGGCCTGACTTACAATTTATTTGTGGAAGCTTTCAAACTGGGCTCTTAAAAAATTTTACATCTATAGGGGCGGGTTGAGCGAGGCTATATGCAATCAAGCAAGTTTACCATTACCCAAACCCGCCCTCGCCACGCTAAGAATATAGACTAATTACTTCGGGTAATTTCTAGAGTAATTCTGCCGCCGAAGTCAGGGATGGGGGCGGCCGGTTTTGAGAGCTGTATCTTGACTTTTTCGACTAAAGGAAGTTGTAAAAGTGCTTGGGCGATCGCATCTGCTAGCCGTTCGATTAATACAAACTTCGAGTTTTTGACTAGCTGTTGAACCAGAGTAATTGCACTCCGGTAATCAAGGGTATGTTCGATATCATCGCTTTTTCCGGCTGGGGATAAATCTAACCAGAGAGTGACATCCACTTCAAACCACTGCCCCAATACCTGCTCCTCTGGCAGATACCCGGTGTAGCCGTAGCAGCGAATTCCTGTAAGTTGAATTGAATCCATTTTGAAATAAACTAAAACTGCATTGCATATACCAATTTACATTGAACCCGCTCAAATTCTAATTCACTTTTCTCTCTTTACTCTGCTCCCTCTGGGTCTTTCGCGGTTCAATCACTCTTATTTTATCTTAAATTTCAAAACTGCTCTCCCTTTTCCAACCTGTCCAAAAAATTCTCAGCAACTTGATACCATTTCTTTCTAATTTCTTCATCTTCGGGCTTGTCTGTCAATGTACGACCTTGTAATTCTGGATATTTGTTGTAAAATAATTCATCTACTTTATTATAAAAAATATCCGGCTCGATATTAAGATTTTTGCGACGCTTGCCAATGTTTTCTTGCCTAGCTATTTCTGCATCTAAAGACTTATCTGGAAAATTCGGAAGTTCGGGAATTTTTGGCAGTTGAGGTAACTTTGGGAGAGTAAAACCAGATTTGACTGCACTAAAAGCTAGAATTCCCGGCAATAAAACCACACTTAAAGTCCCTAGGGTTTTCCAAGGAATTAGCTTAATTTTGCTAGTGTTGCGGTTAACAATTTGAGGGTTCTGCCCCACAGGAGTATTGTTATTCGTAGCAGTTTGAGTGCTGTGTCTGAAGGGGCGGCCGACAAAGTTCATTGTCACCATTTGGGAAATTATACTGCCAATTTGAGATAGTTTGGGATCTTTGAGTGCTTCGCGGACTTCTTTTGCGGACTGGTAGCGATCGCCCGGTTGTTCTGCTAGCATCTTATCCAACACAGTACCGAGATTTTGACTGACACTGACGTGCGATCGCCAATCCCAAGTTTTATGATTGATATCGTACAATTTTTGAGGCTTTTTGCCGGTTAGCAGTACCAAAGCCGTGACGGCTAAAGCGTATAAATCGCTAGCAGCAGAAACTTTCCCCAGTCGCATTTGTTCGGCTGGCGAATAACCCTGTTTGCCGATCGCCGTATCCGATTGTCCGTTAAACTGAAGTACGGCATTGGCTGCGATTTGCTTGACGGAACCGAAATCAATTAAAAATGGTAGTTTGTCAGCATCATGCTGAATAATATTATCCGGGGAAATATCGCGGTGAATTAAATTTTTTGAGTGGATGTATTCTAAAACTGGTAAAAGCTGAAATAGCAGTTGAGTCACTTCGGCTTCTGTAAAATTTTTACCTTGCTGCTGGCGCGATATCAATATTTCTTCGTAGGTTTGACCCTTGATATAATCTTGGACTAAAAATAAAGATGGATTCCCGCCCAAATCCGTTCGCAGGAGTTCTCGAAAGCTGGGAATTTGCGGGTGTTGGAGGTTGTAAAGCATACTCGCTTCGCGATCGAACAATTCGGCCGCTTTCGGGCTGTGAACTACCGGAGAAAACTCTTTGAGCACGCAGTGTTCGCCGTAGCGGTTGATATCTTCTGCGAGGTAAGTGCGCCCGAAGCCACCGCGGCCCAATTCGCGGAGGATGCGGTAGCGTTTTTCGAGAGTCGAACCTGGGGTGAGGAGGGAGGAGTTAGACATAAACCACGGCAAATTGTTCGATTGGGGGAGTCGCCGAGCACAGTATAGCTCATTGTAGCTAAGTTTGTTTGAATGCGAGGTCAGGAAGGGCGATCGCTGGATTGAGGCAAAGCTTCCTGCACAATTTCAGCTAATTATGTCAATCTTATCTGATTGGCACACTAGACTTTGTAGCTTGATTGAGGAACTAATTGAGCCGAAATTTAAGAAAGCTAACACTTTTTCTTTAGGTAGTTGCACCTGGTCAACCTATCTGGTAGTATTTGATAAATAAGTTATGTCAGTATTTTTATTTCAGCAGATAATCAACATGAGTGATTCAAAGCCAAAATGGAGTGCAGACGGAAGTAATATTCCAACAATAGATCCTCATACTAAATCCAAGCATCAAATTATCGAAAAATATATTGAAAACCTAATATATACACTTTATGAAAAAGCTCGTTTTGGAGAAACTACATTTACTTTTATAGATGGTTTTTGTGGGGGCGGTATGTATAAAGATGGTAGTGATGACTGGGAAGGTTCTCCTATTAAAATTATAAAAGCTGTAAGAAAAGCACATCAAAAATCCAAACGAATTTATTCACAACCATTAAATGTAAAATTTATTTTTATAGATAGCAAAAAAGACCACCTGAGTTGTCTTAAAAAATATTCAATGATTAAAGCAAATTTAGGAGAATAAGTTGACGAACAACCACATACATTTAATGAGGGTTATGGAGATAGAATAGAACAATGTGAATTTCTACAGGGAGAATTTGAAAATTTAGTAAAATCATGTATTTTTACAGTTGAAACTCGTAGAGGTCATTCTTTCTTTTTGCTAGATCCATTTGGTTGGACAGATGTTTCAATGGGAACTATTAGAGACTTAAATAATCTCAGGGGTTCGGAAATTTTATATACTTACATGATTTCTTATATCAAAAGATTTCTTCTTGAAAGATACACAACACAGAAATCTGGTTTTGAACAAGTTCTTGAAGCAGATGGATATTATGAAAAAGCCAACTTAGAAGACACAAGCACGGGAGAACAGTGTTATTTGAGAGACCAAACTGTGAAGCTCTTTATTGAAAGAGGTAAATCAGAATATGTTTTTACTTTTGCACTGATTCCTAAAGGAGAAAGTAATGTATTATACTATCTACTGCATCTTTCTAAGAACTTAACAGCCTTGGAAGTTATCAAAGATTGCTTTGAGTTAGAGAACAATCTTGATTATCAATACCATTATGAAATATATGGATATGGACTTAAAACTGCTGATTATTATAATCAAAATCAAATTTCACTCCAATTGAATATCACCAAAGATAGTTATGAAGTTTGTATGGATAAGTTAGATCGAGATGTGGGAGATTTAATCAAAAAAAATCCCGAAGGTATTTCTTTTGGAGAAATAAAGAAAAGAACAATGGTACTTAATCCAGCTAACCGAAGGCTCTATAATGAATATATCAACAGATATATTGATGATAAAGAAATAGAAGTTTGGAGAAAGGATAAGTTATTAAGCGGTAAGCGAGTAAAATTGCAAAAAAATGATATAATAAAACTACCCCAAACATATCAAATTTCATTATTTTATAAAAGTAAGTTTTTGACATCTGATTCTTAAATAACTAAGCTCCAGAAACTCTCACAACCATAAACAGAGGCCTATAATGTCTATCGTCAAAGGCACAGAAAAAATTGTCAATCCACTGCAAGAGAGTGCGCTTAATAAGAAGGGACTATGCGACTATGTAATTAACGTAGCCTCTGGTTGTCTGCACGGGTGTACCTTTTGTTATGTACCCTCAACGCCAGCAATTAGGACAAAGCAAGCACAACTACGGGAAAGGGGAGTAAGCAATCCTCAAATGGACTGGGGACAGTATCTTTTTGTTCGTGAAGATATACCTGAGTTACTAGAAAAAAACCTAAGTCGCAAAAAGTCTTGGCGCGAGACGCCAGAAGGAAAAGGAGTAGTTTTACTGTGTTCGGGTACTGACCCATATCAAAACCAGCAAACGGCAAATATAACTCGCAAGACTGTCGAGGTTTTATTAAAATATAACAAAAGAGTCAGAATTCTAACTCGTGGTTTATTGTGGGTAAACGATCTCGAAATTCTCAAAAATCCTAATGTGACAGTTGGCATGAGTTTGCCACACCTAGATGATGACGAGCTGATTCGCAAGATAGAACCTCAATCACCTCCACCTTCTAAACGCTATGAAGCTTTGCTAAAAGGTCATGAAGCTGGATGTAGATTGTATGTTGCAATGGCTCCCACTCCTCCTACCATGACATTAGAGGACTTTAAAATATCTCTAGAAAAAATCATGAATGTGAATCCAGAGGTTATTTTTTGGGAACCCATTAATGCTCGCGGGACTAATGGTAAGCGAATGACAGCAGCAGGTTTAGATTTTGCTCATTCAATTATGACTAGAAAATCCTGGGCAGAATGTTTTAACAAACAATGGGAATATATTGAAGAAGCAGCGAAAGATGTGGGGTGTGAAGAGCGACTACACATTTGGCCAGATCCCGAACTAAGAGGATATGTGGATGAAGCTAAACTAGAGCGTTGGTTGTATAGACCGACAGTAGAAAAGTGGGATAATCTCACAGCTTTACGGGCTAAGGGAAAATCTAGTAGCACCAAGCACAAGAATTACTCAAATGCTTACAAATCCCGATGAGTAAACCCCTTCGCATCTTTCCCAACATAACTAGCCGCAACATGGCCATCTCCAACAACTCGATACTTATAGGTAATCAACCCCTCTAAACCAACAGGCCCGCGAGGCGGCATTTGCTGCGTGCTAATCCCCACTTCTGCACCGAAACCGTAGCGGAAACCGTCGGCAAATCGAGTCGAACAATTGTGATAAACTCCGGCAGCATCGACTCCATTTAAAAATGTTTCGGCGGCTTCGCTGTCTTCGGTAACAATAACATCTGTATGTCTGGAACCGTATGTATTGATATGGTTAATTGCCTCTTCCACAGAATCTACTATTTTGATTGACAAAATTAAATCGCTGTATTCTGTAGACCAATCGGTTTCTGTCGCTTCGGCAATATTTTCGAGGATGGCGCGAGTTTTTTCGTCTCCCCGCAATTCGACTTTTTTCTGCTGCAAAGCTTCGGCAACGGCGGGCAAGAAAACGGGGGCGATCGCGCTGTGAACTAACAAAGTTTCAATGGCATTGCAGGCGGCTGGATACTGGGTTTTTGCATCTACAGAAATCTCTACTGCTTTCTGAATATCCGCTGCTTTGTCTGCGTACAAATGACAAATTCCGTCGGCGTGTCCCAACACGGGAATCCGCGTGTTTTCCTGCACGAACCGCACGAAGGAATTAGAACCTCTGGGAATAATCAAATCTACATATTCATCCATTTTCAGCAGTTCGATTGTTTCTTCCCGCGTGGTAAGCAATTGCACGACTTCTGGATTAACCGCAGTTTCTGCTAATGCTTGATGTATCACTTTTGTCAATATTTCGCAGGAACGGACTCCCTCTTTGCCGCCTTTGAGAATGACGCCATTTCCCGATTTGATTGCCAATGATACTATCTGAATTAAAGCTTCTGGGCGCGCTTCAAAAATAATGCCTAAAACGCCCAAAGGACAGGTGATGCGCTTCAGAATTAATCCTGTATCCAATTCACGGTGCATTTGCACGACACCTACGGGATCTGGGAGTTTCGCAACATCTCGCACGCCTGCGATCGCACTTTTCAACTTGCTCTCATCCAACTTGAGGCGATCGTACAGCGGTTTCGCAATTCCATCCGCCTCAGCCGCCTTGCAGTCAGCAGCATTCGCCGCCACAATATCCGGCCCAGCAGCTTCTAAAGCTTTAGCTATAGCCTCAATAGCTTGATTTTTGGCATCAGCGGACAAAACTGCCAATTTTCTAGCAGATACGCGCGTTTTTTGGGCAATTTCAATAATAGACATGGCAGTACGTTTTAAATAGTTTTGAGTTTTGGGTTTTGAGCTTTGGGCTTTTGGTTTTGACTTTTGAATTGAATCCCAAAAAATAAATTTTGGGGCGGTTTTTAGTCTTAACAATTCTCAAGGAAACTCTATACTTTTGTTGAGACCCCTTACAGCGATTTGTAATTACAGGTTAAAACAGTGAAGTATAGATAAAATCTCACGGTCATTTCAATTTGTCAATAACCTTAGGAGATTATTATGTCATCTCACGCCCCTTTACGCAAGGCAGGGCGAGCAGCCAAAGCCGGGGTTAAACTGATACAGAAAACTGGCGGAAACCTCGTTTTAGCTTCCGGCGTCACCATCAGCCTGCTGTTTGGTATGGTGTTAGCGCTATCTTTAGCCTCAGTTTTGATTCTCAACAGTCCCGATCCAGTAGCCGGATTGGCGATCGCACTTCCGATAACTCTAATTTTTAACATCGCTGCTTTTTTCCTATCGCCTTACTTGATGGACTTAACTCAAAATTGGCTGTACCATACTCGCTGGGTTTCCCTAGCAGAAATTGAAAGCCTAAGTCCCGAAACAGCGAAAGTTATTCAGAAGGTTTGCAAGCAGAAAAAACTCTCTTCTGTGCGTTTAGGAATTATCGACGACCAAAACCCTACTGCTTTTACTTACGGTTCATTTCCAAACAGCGCTCGCTTAGTCGTCAGCCAAGGTCTTTTCACCTATTTAGACGATGAGGAAATTGCCACTGTTTACGCCCACGAACTCGGTCACATCGTCCACTGGGACTTTGCAGTAATGACTTTAGCTTCTACTTTGGTGCAGATTACTTATTTAATTTACACTACAGCTCAAAGAATGGGTAGAAGTGGTGGCGACAAAGCTAAAGATGCGGCCGGTACTGTAGCTGCTGTTGCTTATTTGTTTTACATCGCCGGCACTTATTTATTGCTGTATTTGTCGCGGACGCGAGAATATTTTGCCGACCATTTTGCCGCCGAAACAACCGGAAATCCCAATGCTTTGTCTCGCGCTTTGGTAAAAATTGCTTACGGTATTTTGGAAGAAGGACAAACAGCAACAGAACCCAGCAGCTTATTAGAAGGAACTCGCGCTTTAGGCATTTACGATGCCAAAGCTGCCACATCTACCGGCACTGCTTACAGGATTTCTTCGGAACCAGAAAAGATTGGGCGACTGTTTTTGTGGGATATGTTTAATCCGTGGGGTTGGTGGATGGAGTTGAACTCGACTCACCCGCTGACTGGTAAACGAGTTCGCGCTTTGAGCACTTATGCCGAACAATTAGGCTTGGATATTGAGTTTGACATGGGTCGGATTGTCGGCGAAGGCAATCTTTTGAGCAAGCCGAGATTGTACGGCAATTTTGTGTTCGATGTGCTGCTGTACAGTGCAGAAATTCTGGGCTTAGCGGTGGGTTTTGCGATCGGCATTTCGCTGTCTGCTGCGAATCCGATGATGATGGTTGCTTGTCCTTTAATTGCTTTGGGTGCGGGAATTTTGCTCAAGACTTTGGTAATGTTCCCCAATTACGAAGAAGCAGAACACTTAGATGTTTTAACCTTAATGTCTGACCCTTACGCAAGTCCTTTGCGGGGTCAACCGGCGCAACTGCAAGGCGAATTAATTGGTCGCGGCGATGCGGGTTAT
>JAICRN010000467.1 GCA_025937335.1 Microcoleus sp. TY_ISSM_2_bin.22 | reverse complement strand
GAAGAGAGTGCTTTTGACACGGATACACGGATTAAATACTGCCAACAGTCAACAGTCAACGGACTAACGCAACTCAACTTCTCGCTTGACTTCTGTCAAAACTCGATCGCCCCGCGTCAACCGGTATTCGGCCCGCCAAACTCCGGGAATCAGAGGAGAATTCGTACTGTTTCTTTTGCCGACATAACCCAACCAAGTGCGGCTGGGGGCTTTAATTTCATTGGTCTGGTCAGCGATTGTTGTGCCGTTGGGTGCAAATAATTTGTATTGTTCGCGATCGCCCTTGAGCACTCCGTAACTTTGCACCCAAAACAACAAAGCTGGACTGTTTGCAGGGAGTTGAGTCTCTGAAAATTGTCCTTCCCAGACAGCGTTGAGATCCGGTGGCTTATTGGCAAAACCGGCCCGAATTAAACCTGTGGAAATATAGTCTAGAGGCTTGTCCCAAATTGGATTGCGGGCGATGTTGCAGCCTACCTTCGCGTCGGGGCCGACAAACGGATCTACGGGTTTGCCTTGATAGCGAAAAGTTACGTGTACGTGGGGGAAAGAGGCCATCCCGGAGTTTCCCACCATGCCCAAAACAGTGCCTTTTTCTACCTGCGTACCGGGTTTGACGGCAACGCTGCCTTTGCGGAGGTGGCAGTATTGGGCTTCCCAACCACCGCCGTGGTCGATTACCATGCCGTTGCCGCATTCTGTGCCTGCGATGCTGGCTTTGTCTGTATCGTTCTGTAAACGCCGATCGACCACACCATCTCGCGATCGCAAAACTTTGCCTGCTGCGGAGGCAATAACTGGCACTCCTTTTGCCATTGCTTTGGCGTCGGGAATGGCAAAGTCTGTGCCGTCGTGGCCGTCGTAGGTTTGACGCCCGCAACCAAAATCGACGGCGGTGGGGCCGGGTTCTCGATCGAAATACAGCAGTACAAAACAGTCTTTGCCAAGGGTACAGTCGATCGGCTGACCGAATTGCGGGTTGTTCGGCTTTTGGGCGACTGCGGAAGAGACGAGACGCTGGGCGATCGTGTTGGCTTCGGCGATCGGGGCATTGACTCCAGTTGTCTTACCACAGCTAGACAGGCTTGTCAACCCCACGGTCAACAAAATTGCAGAAATGTGTTTTGTGGAGAGTATAGTCATTCGCCGATTGGATGTAAAAGCTGAGGTGGGTAGTGAAAAATCAATTAATCATTCAGAATAGAGTTGCTCGAGAATCTAGACGATGGGTCAGGCTGTTTCGTTTCCTATATTTGTTGTATTATTTTGAGTTTGAACTTTTAAAATTGCAATTACTTGAAGAATGCGCTCTAAAATTCGATCGCTCATTTCGATAATTCGGCTGGCCGGGCTGGCTGTGGCGGCTTTGGCGATGTGGGGATTTGCCACTATTGCCGAAGAGGTGTTGGAAAAAGAAAGTTACGCTTTCGATACCTCTATTTTACTAGCTCTGAGGGAATTGCACACTCCCCTGGGCGATCGAGTAATGCTGGGCTTTACCTTTTTGGGCGAACCGAAGTTGCTGCTAGTGATTTGTCTGAGCTTGGGTATTGTTTTGCTAGGGCGCAATCACAGATCGGAAGCTGCAACTATTGCGCTCGCCGGTGGGGGAGCGATCGGTTTAAATTTACTGTTAAAAACACTTTTTGCCCGCGCTCGACCTCAACTTTGGGAGCGCGTTGTTGACGTTCGCTTTTACAGTTTTCCTAGCGGACACGCGATGATTTCAATGGTTATTTACGGTTTGCTAGGATATTTCTTGGGTTCCCGCTTTCCCAAGCAGCGCTGGTTGATTTACAGCTTGACAGTTGTATTGATTGCTGCTATTGGTTTGAGCAGGCTTTACCTAGGAGTTCACTGGCCTACCGATGTTATTGCTGGTTATACGGCGGGTTTGGTGTGGCTGATCACCTGTATTCTCAGTTTGGAAATATGGAAGGAATTGCGTTCTTTGACTACGGCTTCTAAAGAAGAGTTTTTGTCACCGGAAAATTCTCAAGAATAATTTTTAAATTTCTACTCAAGACTGACTATTTGCTTTTGGGTAAAACACATGGCAATTCCTTTTTCGTAGTAAGCTGCCTCGTTAATAAAAATTGGATATACGGTCGATTTATCTTCATACAATACCGACTCGCCATCAAAGGTCAAAAACATCGGATCGCCGGGATTCAGGGCTTGATAATCTCTGGATTGCAGGTGAGGATGAATCATTGCCTGAATTTCTCTGTTTTCGTTTCTGGGATAGTCGATCGCCCCAATGGTATGATAAATAGTCAGATGATTCTTTGCAGCAGGCATTGTGCCTTGATTGTAGGATTCTACGGCGTCTAAGATCGTGCCCACAACTTGCTCAGTTTGCTGAAATAAAGACGCATCTAATACACCTTGCGGCACCGCACCAACTTCCAGCGTACCGCCTAATTCGGAAAGCGATCGCAGTAAATTACTATCATGACTCTTGGTTGCCGAAGCGAGTAGCTTGAGGTGGGGATACACAGAGGTTAAATAAGCTGCTAGTTGCAGGTTAAAGGGATGATGGCTGGCGAGAATAAATGTTAGCCCCATGTTGGATGTGGTGCTGTGCAAATCGATAATTAAGTTTTGCAGATGAGTGTTTTTTGAGCTAAAAATGCCGTAGATTTCTTTCGCCCGCTGGGCTTCATAGCTGGAGAGATGGGGATTTTCTAAATCTTCCTGTCCAAAGCAGCGGTTGAGGTCGATATCGACGTAGCGCGTCCCGATTTCGCAAGCCTTGGGATTGGCTAGCAGAGTCATAGTTTCAAAAGTCGATCGCCCAATTAACTCTGGCGCGCGATCGAATTTCTTCACGAGGTAAATTCCTGTGAGTTCGTTTCCGTGGGTTCCTCCCACTATGGCAACACGTTTAATTTGGTTCATAAACAAATAAGTTCCTATCCCAAGCGTAGCACCCTTTGTCATCTGTTGGTAAAAAACATCAGATTGAGGTTGATTGTGTGTTTATATTTAGATTAGCTAAAGTTTAAGTAAATAGGTATCACGCGCAGACCTTGGAAACCCAGTTGATCCGATCCTGTCACAATAAAACGAAGACTACCGAGAGATAAAGGATATGACGCCAGAGGAGTTGTTGCAGTTAATCGACAAAGCCGCAGATGAAGGCCAGACAGAATTCGATTTGGCGGGGTTGGAGGAATTGCCGCCACAGATTGGCAAGTGCGCTCCGCTGGAAAGGTTGGTGCTGGGGAAATTTGCTATGATAGTTTGAGCGATCGCACTATTATATATTCCGTAAATTACCAGCTATGAACATTCAGTTGGTTGACTCCTTAATTCAAGTCATTGAGTCGCTGACACCTGAAGAAAGTTTGCTATTTCAAGAAAAACTCTTGGCTAGGGCGATTCAGAGTACGCCTGGAGTCTGTGGAGGAAATGCCCGGATTCGCAACACCCGCATTCCTGTTTGGACACTGGTTTCGCTTCACAAACAGGGGGCTGATGAGGCTGAGTTACTTCGGAATTATCCAGTCTTGCACGATCGCGATTTAGAGAATGCTTGGCGTTATTACGATCGCCACCGCGAAGAAATCGATCGCATTATTGTTTCTCATCATACAGATGATTAAATGGATTAAGTTTAAGAAAACCAGTTTTCGATTGCCAAGTCTTGAAAGTTTGCATAATCAGCAACATTTCGTGTCACCAGAATCAGATTATTGACTTTAGCGATCGCTGCAATTTGCCCATCAGCATAAGACGGTGTAAGCCCGATCTGGATGAGTCTTGCTCGTTAAGAAAGCGAACCACTCAGCCGCTTCTTGGGTGTAGGGCAAAATCGGTAATTTTACTTTCACTTCTTCCTGAAGATAAGCTTCGATCGCACTGCGACGCTTAGAATCTGGCATTCGATAACAGCCCAGCAGAACTTCATGCCAAACGATCGAGGCGATGGCCACTGTGGATTTTGCCTCAATTAGTTTAGTCATCACATTGGCATTCGGAAGAGGACGAACAGGTTCGGAGATAATGTTGGTATCGAGTAAATAACGCAGCGTCATTCAAAGATGACCTCGCGTCCTGCAAAAGTTCGATCGCGAACTTCTCCCCAAATTTCATCAGGATTTAAACCCAGTTCGTGCAGTTGATATTTTTCACGAAATGCACTGAGAGATTCTCCAAAGCTAAGTTCGAGATTCTGTGGCTGTTTGCGGCGTTGAATGTATTCGCGCAAGGCGATTTCTACTAGAGTCTCGAACTCAATTTCTCCCTCAAGTTCGATCGCCTCTTGCAGCAGTGCCGTATCCACATTCAGGCTCGTCACCATTGGCTTTCCTCTTTTAACGGTTATTTTATTATAGTTGTGATGCCTCGCTCAGAAACCGGGTTTTTGCCCAGAAGACGCATGACAATGTAGAAACAAAAAAAAACCCGGTTTCTTTGATTGTGACGCGCGGGCAACTCCCCACCAAGCGAAAATTCCTGTCACAATAAAATGAATCCTACCGAGAGACAAAGGGCATGACGCGAGAGGAAGCAGTGCGGCGAATTGACCAAGCAGCCGAGGAAAATTTGACGGAACTGGATTTGTCGGGGCTGGACTTGGAGGAATTGCCGCCGGAGATTGGCAAGTGTACGCAGCTTGAGACTCTGGTTTTGGGGAAGGTATATCAATCGAGCAGTGTTGGTGATAAATGGACTCCGCAGCCGATTACGAATCAATTAAGCGCACTGCCGGAGGAAGTGCGATCTCTGGGAAATTTGCGATCGATCGACCTCAGTGGTAATCCATTCGGAACGATACCAGAATTGCTGCTGGAAATGAAGCAATTAAAGAGTTTAAATTTAACCAGTATTGGTTTAACAGAACTTCCCGAGGCGATCGGGCAACTGT
>JAICRN010000788.1 GCA_025937335.1 Microcoleus sp. TY_ISSM_2_bin.22 | reverse complement strand
TCTTAGCCTGGGAATCAATGTCACTCTTGCTCTGCCTCGCGAAAATCGAGGCAGAGCCTCCGGATCTGCGTTACCAGGCTCTTCCTGGTAACGAGTAGAATCATTTAGGATTGCTATATCTACCAAGGTTATTCAGATATGGACGCTCGTTTAAGAATATTTTTGACTCCCCACCCGGCTCAAACCCTGTTAAAACTTAGAACTGAAGATGTACCACAAAAAGTCAAAGACAGAGCCTCTGTAATCAGGCTAAATGCACATAGCTGGTCCGCCCTTGAAAATAGCTGTTCATTTGAATTGGACTCCACAAACAGTGAGAGAGGTTTTACATAAATTGCAAAAGCTAGGTATGGAATGGCTTTGGGAATTACCAGGTCTCAGCCGTGAAAACCGACGTGGAAAGAAGAAGACAGAGAGTTTTTAACAGAATGCCTCAAAAATAAACCACGCATCTCCAACGCCGATTCAATTAGCTCAGAAATTAGCAAAAGAGTGTTCTATTAAACGTGCGTCCAGACCGATTAAAACGAATGCTAAAAAAAGGGTTTATTTGGAAACGAGTGAGTCAGAGCCACAACGGAAAACAAGAAATTGTAGCAGCCCAAGTCAAACTCTTCAGACTTAGATATGCTGGAATGGGCTGCTGCCGGAGATATCGACTTAAAATATTTATATCAATCAGGATTTCGTGCGTGGAGCGAACCTAGTTACAATTATTACAAATTAGGAGAGCAAAAACTGCTAGAATAAACTAATAGGCGTGGTGGTAGATTAAGTATTTTAGGACTTATTCAACATAAATCAAGCTTTGTTTACGGTTTAGTAATAGGGGGTGTCGCGCAAAAGCCTATATCAGAATGATGGAGCTAGAAGCCCAGTCAGCCGCTCAGAGTAAACGAATCAAAGTAATACTACAGGATAATAGCCCGATACATCAATGTCATGAAGTTCAACAATTATGGCCGAAGTGGGAAAGCCAGGGTCTATATATCTTATTTTACCCGAAATATTGTTCATCCATCAATCCGATAGAATTGAAGGGCAACATATCAAAAAATACGAGCTAGCTGCGACATTTATTTGAGGATGAATTAGAGCTGGCTTATGCCGTAATTAATGGGTATAAGCTACAGAAAAAAAAGAAAATACCCTACAAAACGCATTCAATTGAGTTCGGAGCGCCGTACTTAATATTGTGTTACATACTTATGTTTTTTCCCACCGACTTACTTACATGAAATATGCTGTATTTTAAGACTTTTGGCAGCAAACTCTTTCGAGCCATCACTGCAAACACACAAACTCAAACGTCAGTTAGCCGGTTGTTGGGCTTGTTCTGTGGAGTATGACTGTCGGATTGTATTTAATTTTGTTGAAAATCCAGAGTCAGGAGATGAGGAAATTCTCTTGTTTGAGATTGGCAATGATGATGAGGTGTATTAAAAATGCTGGGTTATGCGATCGCGTCTTTCTATCTGCTTTTTTAATAGGGAGGAAAGGGCGATCGAGTTTTGTGTTTGTTGGAATTGACGAAAGGGCGATCGGACTTCAAAAAACTTTAAAGCAGGCGATCGGAGAAGATTGTAGAAAGGTGAGAGTGAAAAGGTGCTAAGTTTTAGGAGTGAAGGGGCGATGTCACTCAATCTCATCTTCTCTACAAGCGTGTAAACAAGTTTATGTGACCAGGATTTTGACTACAAAGCAATACCGCAACTTGAAAGCCTATTCAAGAGATGTACTAAGTCGTAACAACCAAACAGCGGTTGAGTTTCAAATGACCCAACATCGCGACTGCCCCTAGCTCCTTCCTGCCAATAATTCGCCGTGGGAAGATGTCCATGTGGAGCCTGCATTGAAAAAGTAAGATCGTTATAGGTTTTTAAACCAAGAGTGCTTCTACCAGCACTGTCCTTACTGTCAGGAGTGTACCATCCTATCCGTCTCT
>JAICRN010000518.1 GCA_025937335.1 Microcoleus sp. TY_ISSM_2_bin.22 | reverse complement strand
GGCAACGATCTGATGTTTGGCAACGGCTGTTCCGATAAACTGTGCGTCGATGAGGGCAACGATACTCTCTAAGGCGGCAAAGGTGACGATTGTCTGATTGGGGGTTTGGGAAATGATATTCTCAACGGCGGCATTGGGCGCGATCGCTTTGTTTTAACAGCAGGTGAAGGCAGCGATATAATTACTAATTTCACCGAAGGTGAAGATTTGCTGGTATTAGCGGGCGGTCTAACTTTTGCTCAACTTAGTATTACCCAAAACCCTAATGCAGCTTTCATCAGGATTGGTCAGAACGGTCAACTGTTGGCTGCTTTGAATGGAGTGCAAGCTAGTGCGATCGGAATACAAGACTTTACCGTAATTTAGTAAATCGATCGCGCCTTATTTTCAACCCAAATAAATGCCAATAAACGCAGATAAATCAGATAATATCTGCGTTTATTGGCATTCATCTGCCTGTGTCTGCGGTTTTCAAACTCATCACATAGTAAATTGCCCAATAAGCCATCGCCCGCAAATAGTGACTCGCCCGAAAAGTTACCCCCGCCGTAATCGCTTCCGGCGTCCGAAACTGCAACCCATTTTCATAAATCTGTTTCACCACCGCATCCGTCAATTTAAAAGCTTTCTCCTCCATCCCCATCTGTACCAAAAAAGCCGCCAACCCAAAATTTATCCCCGTCCAAACTTCCAAAGGATGAGTCGCATTCGGATTTTCCGGCGAACCGTTTAACATCACCCCATTTGCCGCACCGAACTCGCCGTCGTTGAATTTCAAAAAGCAAGAATCGTAAACAGTTTCTAAAGCGCTGACTGCACATTCTGGCGGCACAATATCCGGAAGTCCTAACAGTTTCGCGTAAAATTGACCGCACAGTTGGTCTGTCATCACCACTTCTGATTTACTCTCGCTGTCCAAACGGTAATATTGACCGTTCCACAGTTTTTCTTGATAGCTAGGTCTTGCTTGTTCCAGCCAACTGTGATATAATGCTATCTGTGCTTGAGGGTTAGGAATTATCTGTGGTGTAGCATCTTCCACTATTTCGCCGATCGCGATCGCAGCTTCCAGCGCCGCCAGCCACAAACCCCCGCAATACGCACTTATCCCCCGCATTTGCCAGTCATCAAACGTCTGATCTGGTGCTCCAGAATTCTCAGGAATTCCGTCCCCATCCTCATCAAAAGTTTTCAGATAAGCCAAAGCCTCAACAATTGCCGGCCAACACTCTTGCAGAAACTCGAAATCTGTGCCGCCAGTCAACAAAAAGTCACGATAAACCTGCAACACAAAATCGCAAGGCAAATCCTTCCACAAATTGCAATCTTGATAGCTGGTATAATTGGTTTTCTCCCAAGGATGTTCGTTAGGAGCACCCAAATCGTGCGGCGTCGCACCCACCGCTTTTCTAATAGCCGAAGCTTGATTCCAGCCAATAATTCTCGGCGTATCGTCTCCGGCAGAAATTGCCCTAGCGAACGCTAAAACTACCGACTTTTCCAAATCCGGCCAAAGCATCAACAAAGCAAAAGAACCGTAAAGCCGTACATCCAAACTTTCGTACCAGCGGTAATCGATGCACTCCAAAACTGCAAATTGACCCTTGGGATCGCGTTCATCAGCCGCACTCCAAAGAGTACCGCCGTCTGTCAGGGCGTATAACTCGTTAAACAGCGCCATTTTAAAACTGTCTGACAAATCTTTCCGTTCTAAAATCGGTTTTTGCCAAGCTTCAATATTTTCGCGCCAAGTATCGGAATGCTTCATTGCAGTGCGAATAATCGGCCAAGCATTTTTGCCGTTACGGCCGAAGAAATCAGTATAGCGACGGTAGTACCAAACTCCCGATGCAAACTCAGTAACGGGCAAATCCCAAGCTATAATAAAGGGGATTTTGCGAGTTTTTCCCGGTCGAAGAGTAAAGCGAACTGCGATCGCACAAGCCAACTGTTCCCCTACTGCTGCTGCTGTCTCGTCTCTGTCATCTAACAAAAAACCTTCAGCAGCAAAGTTGCGCCAAATATCGTCACCGTTCCCCGCCGGGTTCCAACGAGTTTGATAGAATACTTCTACCGCCGGATTAGTAATAGTTGCGATCGCCCATTGTCCATCCCCCTCTTGCGGTTCGTCCTCAGCAGTCAACCGCGTCATCACGCAACCGATTCGGTGAAAATCTTCCACCAGCAAATTCAAATTTCCGGCACTTTCTCCCCATCGGGGTTGATAGTCATAAAATGGACTGCCATCATCTCGCACCTGCACTTTCGGCGACTTATTAGCATTAGTAAACCAACCGACAATATTCTCCCAAGTCAGCATGATGCTGAGAGTAATCGGCGCATCTGTAGGATTGTGCGCCACCCATTCAAACATGGCAACTGGGTAACTGGTTTCCTGATAATTGTTCGGCAAAATAGGCGAAAATTGCTCGCAGCTTAATTGAGAATGAAATACATTTTCATAAACAAACCAACTGCGCGGATACAAAGCATGATAAGTCCCAGAAGATTGAAATTTTTCCTTCTCTTCCCTTCTTCGGTCTGCGTTCAGAATTCCATCCGTTACATCTTGTACAGTGCTCGTTGCCGAACTTCCTTCTTTTGGATACCATTTCCAACTAGATAAACTACCATCGGTAGGCGGTTCAGTGGACAGTGCAAAAGCTTGTTTATTACCTTGAGTTTCTTCAAAAACGCTGAACTGACAAGCGGGCAAACTGCGAAAAATGTGCTCGCCGCCGTCAATGTGCCAGAGGTTGAAGTCGCCGCGGGACGATCGCCCGATGCACCCGGCACCGAACCCGCCCAGAGGCATTCCGTGCCAGGGGCCGTCGTCTAGATTGCTGGCGTAGCGGACTGTATAGGGATTCTCCCAACCGAGGCCGATGGGACGTTTCCAGGTGTGCGGGGGGATGTTTGGATGGGATGTGCGATCGTTATTCATGTCATCAATTTTAGCGCTCGATCGAGCTTGACAATTTTTTTATTTAATTTTAAACTTTTATCGCTCGAACAAATCCCGATATTTTCGACGACTGTTGACTGTTGATGGTTGGCCAAAAGCAATTGGGTTCCGGGCTGCCAGATTAATCAATTCTTCAATCTAAAATATAAAATCTAAAATCTAAAATTGCTCGACTGTTGACTGTTGATCGTTGGCAAAAAGCAATTGGTTTCAGGTTCGTCGGCTTCATCAAATCTCAACTCTCAAATCTCAAATCGCTTGGGCGATAGGCTAACGGGGCAGAATATCATCTAAGCGAATTTGCAAGCTCTTTAACAGAGGAGAAATAATCGGTTGACCGAGGCGAAATTGTTGCTGGGTGTAATCTTGGTCAATTAGTTGGCAAACGGTGATAGTAGGTTGTTTTGGTTTACCGATAAAAGCCACACCCCCTAATCCGCGATAATCAACTATCCAATATTCGGGAATCCCTAAAAGAGCATATTCTTCAACTTTTCGGGCGTAATCCGTTTCCCAGTTAGTGCTGACGACTTCTACCACCAATTTAATAGATCGTACCAGCGTAATCACAGGTTCTCTTTCCCAGAGAGGTTCGCTGACAAGGGCGGTTTCATCTAACACGACAATATCGGGACGGCGGGCAGTAGCTGCATCTGAGAATGGACGGATCAAACAAGTGCGGGGAAGGAACCAGGGTAGTTTTTCGGCTGCGATGGCGATGCCGATTTGAGTTGCTAGTTTACCGCTGACGGTTTCGTGCGGGCCTGTTGGTTCCATGTCAACTAATTCTCCGTCAGCGAGCTCGTAGCGGAAGTTGTCACAATATCGATCGAGGAATGTTTCAAAGGTGAGGATTTTTTGCGCGGTGTAAGCCATTGGAAACTAATAGTTTTTTGCTGAAAATCTTATTCTATCAACTAACCAAATCCCAAATCAGAACCTTTCCCCGCGTGAACCCGAGCCAACTTTTCGTAACGCTTAGCGTGTTCCACCAACTCCGCCGCTTCCTCCTCAGAGACATCCCGCAGGGGTTTGGCAGGCACTCCCGCAACTAGCGTGTGAGGGGGAACGTCCTTGGTGACAACAGCCCCTGCACCGACGATCGAGCCTGTTCCCACTCTCACTCCATCGAGGACGATCGCCCCAATCCCGATCAGACAGCCCCGTTCAATGTAAGCTGAGTGAATCACGGCTCGGTGTCCCACTGTCACGAAATCTTCCAAAACAGTCGGTTTCCCGGGATTGCCGTGCAGAATTGCTCCATCTTGGATATTGGTACTTGAGCCGATCGCAATTCGCTCTACATCCGCCCGCACCACCGCCCCGTACCAGATACTAGCGCCCGCTGCCACCTCTACCCTGCCGATGACAACAGCACCTTCAGCGACAAAAGCCGCTTGGGATAGATCGGGCCTTGGCCAATAGGAAGGAAGTGCAGGCAGAGGTTCGTTGAGAGTGCTC
>JAICRN010000422.1 GCA_025937335.1 Microcoleus sp. TY_ISSM_2_bin.22 | reverse complement strand
CAAATTTTTCTTCACTTTCTGCCAAAGCTGGAAAAAACTTTTTCAGTTGAGGTGCCATCTCGTTGAAAGGCTGCGCTAATTCGCCGACTCGATCGAGCCTACTGACAGCAACAGCGCGATCGAACTTTCTGGCGGCGATATCTTTAACTGCTTCGTTGAGTCGCAGCGGTAGCGTTACGCACCTAGCTGTCAGCACTCCGAGAATTGTCTCTAGCAGCAGCACCGCCACACAAACTAAAATTTTAGGGCGGGTATTTGTGTTTATTTCCGCCATGAAATCGGATTCGGAAACTGCGATCGCCATCAGCCAGTTTCAACCGTAACTATCCGAAAACAGCAGCACTTCCACAAAATATTATTGCCCGTCTCGGCTAAATTTCAGTTGCTGCTGCTGCTTAATCTCGCTACAACCCCCGAAGCGGTCGTACAAATACTCTGTTGCGGTGCCAAGGACGGGAGTTTGGCTCTCTCAAATATTCAGTTAATAGCGGTTGCTGCTTTCCCAACATCTTTCTAAAGGGTGATTCTTGACTCAAACTGGCAATCAGCAAGCGCGATCGTTCGATCGCGAAAATTTGTCCCGTTTTGCTAAGCTTGATGCGATGGAGATAGTGTTGAAGCTCCGAGAGCGAAAAGTCTACGGCACTAATTCCCAGCAATTTACCATTTCGATCGCGAATCGGTTGGCTGGCAGCAATAAAAACAGTCCCGGGAGTAAAACCCGGATAAATACTCGTCCAAATAGGTTTGTTATCTGCGACAGCTTCTTTGTACCAGCGGCGCAGGCTGGCATCCTAAGTTCCCGCTTCTGCGTTTAATTTTGCCGTGCGAGTGCCTCTTTTGTCTGTAGCGAAGTAAATTTGCTGAGAGTTGGTAGACTCGTTAGCTGCGACAATTTGCAAGCTCTTGTCTCTCGGGTGGCGGCCAATGCCGAGATATTCTCCTGATTTTTCAGAACCGAGGGATATGCACTGAATGCTTTGAAAACATCGCATTTGCTGCCAGAGGAACTTGTCTCCCCGAGGATGGAGCCTTTCTAACTTTAACAGGACTTACGCATCGGGGCCGGTGAAACCCGGTTTTTTACCTAATCTGCGGTCTACAACTCGTATTTGCGTAAAAAAACCCGGTTTCTAAACAATCGTGCGTCCAGGACTATTTAAGTTTAATTGACCGCGGTCGATCGATTCAGCGTTAAGTTGATTTACTCAGTGGGTGTTTTCAACAACAGCAGTTAGCTTTTTTTCAACTCTCTTCCCCATCTCCGCGATCGATTTCTGGGCGCACTCTTCCACTACTACAGTCATGGACGCACGCTTCCCAAAAAAACCCGGTTTCTCGCTGTCACGTTCGAGCCTATATGACCGAATTACGTGCAGAGACCGGCTTGTTGCATCCACGTCTGTACTATTTGTCCGTTGCGAAACGACAGATACCCGACAATCCCGCCTGCTGCGACGATTTGCAGCAAAAAAGAGGCAACTAGAAGGCGACGCAGGGGGATTTTTGGTTGCTGTTGAGAAGTTTTGTTCGCCCATCCCGGCAACGGCATAGGTTGGTGACTAATTGCTCCCTAATGCTTTAACTGTTCCAGCCTGTAATTTCACTTACGGGCGATCGAGGCTGTTTGCTTGCCCTCAAAATAACTCCCACAGACAAATCACGAGCAAGCACGAGACTTATACAATTTTCGATTTTAGATTTTAGATTTTAGGTTAAATAATTGGGGATGAATGAGGAAGCTCGTGCTTTGGAGTTTGCCGACAGTTGCATTCTTTTTTTTCAACTGGTATTACGCACTCTTGGCTGAGAATACCTCCGCCATTTTCTTGCTTTGTTCGGTTTCGTAGCTCAACCTAACCTGCTTCTTGCCGGGAACCTCGACCATCGAAACTCAACATTCATCCGTTAAATCCGCTATACAATCCCTTGGTGAACATCCATGCGTTACATCCGTTACATCCGGTACACAATCCGTTGCCGAACTTCTCTTTAACAGCTACGCGGAAAATCCCCCGCTTGTCCAAACGGATATAGCGAGGGGCGAGAATAGGTATTCTCGGAAAATATAAAGTGGTGGCAGTGGCTTTTGTTGAGCCATTGCCATCTATAGAAGCCATACTGTTTTAGGCTCACAGAAAGATTTCAGAGCCAACTCTCTGCTTGCAGTCAATGCTTGAAGTCAAATCAACCAGTTCAAGCAAGAAGTTCAAGCAAGAAGTCAAAGCAAGTGGTAAAGGCCTAGGCTACTTCTTCTTCTCGATCGATTTGGCGCAGGTGAATGTGCTTGCGTCCCAGAGAGATTTCAAATTCATCTCCCGGCTGGAGTTCCATTTGTTTGGTGTAGGCTGCTCCAATCAGTAAGTTGCCGTTAGATTGAACGCTAATCCGATAGCTGGCAGAGCGTCCGCCGCGTCCGTTGCCGTTTTGCTTCCCGTCTAGCTGAATGCCTTCTGCATCAATCAGCGCATTCAGGAATTTCATCATGTTGACCCGTTCTACGCCATTCTTGGTAACGGTGTAGTAGCCACAGGCTCTAGCTTTTTCTTCCTTGGTAAGGTTCTCTAGGTCTTTGACCTTTTTGATCAGATCTTCGCCTTCAAGGGGTTCGATATTTTTCTTTTTAGCCATTTACTGAGTCCTGAAATATTCAACTGGTGTACGGATTTTTTCTCGGTTGGTTTTTGGTTTGACCAAGAAACTTTAGCTTTATAGCTGGTCGTAAAACCATATTACACCGATCGGCTCAATTGTTAACCACTATTATCTAAATATTTTTAACAACCTGCTGTCTTTCTTGAGGAGTAGCTGGAGCCGGTGCGAGCAATCTCTAAACTCGGTAGCATAAGCTATCAGCTATCAGCTAGCTAAATATTTGCCCCGCTCTTAAAATCCCATGAAGTTAACCACACGCGGACACTACAGTGTCAAAGCATTACTGGATCTAAGTTTGCAACCTCGCTTTGGCCCGACATCGGTGAAATCGATAGCGAAGCGACAGGAGTTACCGGCTCCTTATCTAGAAAAATTGCTGATTGAAATGCGACGAGCCGGTTTAGTCCAATCAGTTCGGGGTTCCCAAGGAGGATATCAATTAGCCCGCGAGCCCGCTCAAATCTCTTTAGGACAAATCTTAGAGGCTGTAGGTGAAACTATTGAACCTTTACCTCGACATTTTCCCGACGCGACGCAAGCAGAGGACTGGGTAACATTCAGTTTGTGGAACCGATTGCACAAAAAACTTGCCGAAGCGCTGTACAGTATTTCCCTCGAAGACTTATACTATGATGTCCGCAGTTGGCAAGCGGCTCTTGGGGAAGAAACTAGCTTTATCATTTAAATGGTAAGTTCATTCATGCGATCGGCAGCAAGCACACATGGACGCAACACTTGTTACCTACTTTGGAGGCACACGCTGCGGTGTTGTCGGCTTCCTTGTCGCCGTTGACCAACACGAAGCATCTGATTGCAACTGCTCTATCTGTAAAAAGAAGGGATTTTTGCACCTCATTGTGCCGCCGGAACGTTTTACCTTGCGAGCGTGGCGAAGATGTTTTGACAACCTATACATTTAATACAGGAACTGCTCAACATACTTTCTGCCGAATTTGCGACATTCACTCGTTCTATCGCCCCCGATCGCATCCCGATCATTCGCTGTCTTGACTCAGATGCCATCGAACACTTTCAGATCCTACCCTTTGACGGTGTTAATTGAGAGCAGAACGTACACTTGCTCCGCGACGAAAGTAATCTCAGCAGTTAAAATTGCAGCTTAAAAATTTTGCTTCCGCAAGGGTAGGAGTAGTTAAAACCTGCGCTACCATTGCGAGCGCTCCTGCTGTGACAATCAAGGAAGATGGTTCGGGCCCCCGGATTCATCCGTGGAGCGAGAAACAAGCTCCTCGCTCCCCTTCGCAAGCCCCCGGATCGATCGGTGGGGTCGCTTTCTTCAATTCTAAAATCTAAAATCTAAAATCTAAAATCTAAAATCTATTGACGGACTATCAAGTTTGACAAAATATATAATGATGCCGGATCAATTTCCTGTTTTGATTTTAGCTGCGGTGTTGGATTATTCTATCGGCGATCCTTGGGGTTGGCCGCATCCCGTGCAGGCGATGGGTTGGGCGATCGACAGCTATACTCGACTTGTCTTTAATATATGGAATAATCCCGCAGGCAAAATGCCTGAAGCAGGCGATCGTCCCGCTGGCGATCGGTCCAAACTGCTGCTACGATGTGCTGGTACAATACTAGCGATCGGGCTGATTCTAGGCAGTTATACTGTCAGTTGGTCGATCGTCCAAGCTGCTAGTTGGGTGCATCCTCTTTTAGGTATTGCCATACAGACCATTTTGCTGGCAAGCTGTTTTGCAGGTCGCAGTTTGAGGGCGGCTGCGGAGGATGTGCTAGCACCTTTAAATGTTGGAGATTTAGTCAAGGCGCGAGAACGGTTGAGCCTTTACGTCGGCCGGGATACCGAAAACTTATCGGAGCCTGAAATTCTGCGAGCATTGTTAGAAACTGTAACCGAGAATGCAGTTGATGGCGTGACAGCACCGCTATTTTATGCCCTAGTTGGGTTCGCTCTGCCGCATCTATTATTAAGTGTTACCGCTTCCCCGATCGATCCTAACTCGATGTGGGTGAGTGCTATAGTCCCCTTGACGATCGCTTACAAAGCAGCCAGCACATTAGATTCTACGATCGGTTACAAAGAAGCGCCCTACACTGATTTAGGATGGTTTAGCGCCAAACTAGAAGACGTGCTGACTTGGATTCCTTGTCGGCTAACAGTGATTACTTTAGCCCTTATATCTGGCAAACCGATTTACATTTGGCAGATTTGTCAGAGAGATGCTGTTAAAGATGCCAGTCCCAATTCTGGTTGGAGCGAGTGCGTTTACGCAGCCATCTTGGGAGTGCAACTAGGAGGTACCAATTCCTATCGCGGAGTTCTCAAACACAAACCCCTGTTAGGCGAGCCGGTTCACCCCATCACAGCGCCGCTAATTTGCCAAGCATTGCAATTAACTCGGTATTGCTTTCTGATTTGGTTGGGACTATCATTGCTTTTTTATACCTTATTATGTTTGAGCCGCTAACTAATCACCTTACCCGAACAGTCCCGGAAGCATAAATAACCTATTTCTGTCATTGTTCGCGCTCCAAGCCTTGCAATCGCAGCATCTGCTTTTCATCCGTTCGAGGTAAGTCCAGCAGAAGACAGAGATCGCCCACCGACACGAGCAAAAAAAAGTTTTGACCTGAGTTCAAACCCCCAGATTCATCTGTCAAGTCCATCTACAAT
>JAICRN010000112.1 GCA_025937335.1 Microcoleus sp. TY_ISSM_2_bin.22 | reverse complement strand
TTATCTAGGGTGTGTCATCAATTAAAAGAGTTGACGGCTCTCCTGGCTATCCGGTGATTGATATAGCTTATTTGTCTCTGGGTAAGAATTTCAGCGATTTTATTACCCAATTTTTGTACTTTTCGATACACTTCCCACCACAAATCCAAGAGAGCCATGCGATCGGCACTCTACCACCGCCTTAAAACAGTATACCGAAATCCCCGACTTATTCAACAAGTCGGGGATCTAAAACAATAAAACCGCCCCTACAGATTAATGGCTACCTGCTCCAGCCGCCCGTTTGAAAGCCTCATCCAACACTTCCGAAAGCGTCGGGTGAGTGTGCACTCGGAATGCTAAATTGTTAACAGAATCGCGTTGGGCGATCGCATTTGCCGCCTCCTGAATTAAATCCGAAGCGTGCAAACCGAAAATGTGAACTCCCAACAACTCCCCAGTATCTTTCCGGTAAATCACCTTAGCCGTACCGTCGGTTTCCCCTTCAGCAATAGCTTTAGAATTTCCCTTAAAATAAGTCTTGACAGAAGCTACCTCAAACCCTTCAGCTTTTCCTAACTCCTTCGCCGCAGGTTCCGTCATCCCTACATAGCTAATTTCCGGGTGAGTAAAAGCCGCCGCCGGGATACTCAAATAGTCAACTTCGCGCGCACGACCGCAAATATTTTCCACCGCAGCAATTCCCTGAGCAGACGCAGAATGCGCTAACATCATCTTGCCATTCACATCGCCGATCGCCCACAAATTTTGCACCGGTTCTCCCGCCGCCAAAACCTGCATCTTATCGTTAACTGGGATATAACCGCGCATCGTTTCCACGCCAACAGTTTCTAACCCCAAATTCTTGCTCACCGGAACCCGACCAGTTGCTACCAAACAAGCATCAACTTCCAAAACTTCCACAACTTCCTTAGTTTTGAAATCAGCTAATTCAATAATGACCGGCGAACCAGGAGTAATCTTCTTCGCCAAAACACCTACTTTTGTTTCAATATCGCGGGGTGCAATTAACACTCGTTCTGCCAACTTAGCAATATCCGGGTCAAAAGTCGGCATCAATTGGTCTAGAGCTTCAATCATCGTAATTTCGCAGCCCAGGGCCGTGTAAATATCCGAAAACTCCAAACCGATATAGCCACTGCCAATAATTGCGATCCACTTCGGCAGCGATTCCAACCTGACAGCATCGTCGCTGGTAAATACAGTTTTGCCGTCAATTTCTATCCCGGGGGGGACAAAGGGAACCGAACCGGGAGCGAGAATAATATCCTTGGCAGTAATAGTTTTCTCGCCTTTATCGGTTTCGATCGTAATTTTTTGAGAACCGGCGATTTTGCCCCAACCTTGGATAGTATCCACGCTCAAACGTTTTAGGCTGTTGGTCAAGTCGCCGCGAAGTTTGCTAACAATAGTATTAGCGTGATTGGCGATCGCCCCGCGATCGAAATCCACACTCCCCAATTGAATTCCCAAAGTCTTCAGGTGGTGGGCATTCCGCAAATCTCGCACCCGCCCGGAAGCCGCCAACAGCGCCTTTGAGGGAATGCAGCCGCGGTTGACGCAAGTCCCGCCCATGTCGCCCGCTTCGATAATTGCCACTTTCAGCCCGCAGCTAACCGCGTGTATGGCCGCGCCGTGTCCGCCCACGCCAGCGCCGATAATTGCTAAATCGTAATCAAATCCCTGAGTCACCTTAAAATCTCCTAATGCCTTTGAAATCTTAGGGCTCAAGCAAAAAATACCGTCTCTCCGTCCTTTCGAGGTGGCGCGTTGCCATCGCAACCCTTGAACAGCGGTAATAGTTGCATAAGTCCTGTCTCCTTATTCTCGACTAGACTAGGGTTAATTAGACAACGAAAGAGCAGTAACTGAGATTTTTTCAGGGTCGATGATTTTGAGCTGGGTCTGCACCAGGTCTCAAATCACTCAGTAGGCGGGTGTAAAGTTAAATATAGTTTGAAGGCTGACAATGCCCGCTGCAGGTTTTATATGGGGCAGCAAGTTCAGCCACAGGCATTCCCATCCCCCGGTTAAATTCTGTCCTCCTGCTTGTTTTAGTCGGTTTTCATATCTAATATCTGCACGCGCCGGGGCGGACAGACTTTGTTGGCAAATTTTAGACCCTATGGAGTGGCTTATGACGGATGACGACTACCAGAAAGATTTACGCCGGGCCTCGGCTCAATCGTTTTTTGAGTCCCTTGATGAATTGTTCGATTCTATAGAATCGAACAGCACTCAAGCGGCCGGGCCTAAATCTCCACAGCCTCAGGCTAAGTCTGCGAGTCAGTCTTCGAGTCCGCCGAAGAAGACTAGACCTGCGAAAATTAATTTGTCGGATTTTGAAGATGCGATCGCCGATTTGGAACAATTTATCCAGAGCAAACACCAGAAACGCCCGGAATCCAATCAATAGTCCGATCGACACATTTTCAAGTAATAACTGTTAACTGTTGACTGTTGACAAGCGAAAAATTTTAGACCGAAGTTCAAGCTCCCAGATTCATCTGTGGAGTGAAATTTTAAATTCTTTAATCTTTAATCTTTAATCTAAAATCGACTAACTGTTGACTGTTGAACTCGCGCAAAAACCGATACTTGCTTGAAGACCAAAGTTGCCCAAAGCGCAAAATTTTAGACCGAAGTTCAACATCCCAGATTCATCTGTGGAGTAGATTCTTCAATCTAAAATCTAAAATCTAAAATCTAAAATCGACTGACTGTTAGCGGTGGTTTCCGCTGAAGCTGGTGATGGCGCAACCTACAATATATTCAAATATTCACATTTCCTTGAGGATTGCTTTACCAGAATCGAGCCACATAAATTAGCTCAATTTACTATTAATAGCCTTATTTTTAGGCTTTGAGTGCTGCGGTAATTGCGTCGATCGCACTTCAATAGCCCGATCGCCGATCGCACTTAAAGGCAACTCGAATTCATCCGTATCGTTGCGGAACTTCACCGCAATATCAGCACCGTTAATAATCGCTCCCAACAGCCGCGGCCCGGATTTATGCGACTCCTCCTCGTCCGATTCCAGCAACTGATCTGCCGCCTCAGACAACATACTAGACAGAGTGTAACCAGGCCGCGCCACCAAAATCATACCGTCCGTGTACGGTTCCAGCGTCAGCGCGTCGTTGCACTCGCTCAATGCCGGAGAATCCACAACCACAAAATCAAAGCGGTTGCGAACATCGTCGAACAATCTCCGCATTTCGCTAGATTCAAGTACGGCAGAGGCCTGCCGCAAACAGCCCGGACTCGGTACCACATATAGGTTTTCTACCTCCGGAACCAAAAAGACGCACTCGCTAATATTGCCGTAATAGTGCAAAGGTTCCACCGCCGCCAGAGGGTCAGCAGCGATTTTCAAAGATTCAACGTTAGAAGCCGATCGCAAATCTGCTTCAATTAACAAAGTCCGCTTACCCGATCGAGCCGACGCAATTGCCAAATTGTAAGCGCTAAAACTTTTCCCCTCCAAACCGGCCGCCGAAGTCAGCAGCACAACCTTCACGGGTTTGTCCCCGATCCGGCGCAAATTAGTGCGCAACCGCTCGTAAAATTCCAAATAGGGAGAATTTGCCTCCAGGGCCAGAGGCATTTCATCGCCGTAGGAATCAAACACCGTCACTTCAGGCAAAACTGCCAGTATCGGCACCTCTTTTTCCACCAAAGCCGCCCGCACTTCTTCCCAACTGTAAAACTTGCCGTTGAGCATCCCCAACAAAAATATCAACCCACCGCCCAGCAGCAATCCCACAAATCCCCCCACCGCCAGCATCACCGGCAAACCTCTCTTGTTTGACTCAACGTCATCAGTTTTGGGAAGTTGGGCGATTGTCAAACTCCCGGTTGTCTCAACTACCGCAGCCTCAGCATCTACCAAAGCCGACTGCATCTTATCGTAGAGAGATTTTTTCAGGGCTACTTGCTGGGCCAACCGCGCTTGTTCTAACTGCTTGTTGGGGATTGTCGCGTGTTCCCGGCGCAATTCTTGTTCAGTTTTCTCGATGCCTTGGAGTTGCTGTTGCAGCATATCGCGCTGCGTTTGCAAAGCAATCAAACTTTGAGCTAACTGCTGCCTGGCCGGGTCTAAAGAAGAGTCTACCCGAATTCGATCGGCACTTCTGAGCGGAGCGGCCACCCCGTTACCGCCGAGTACCTCAGACTGTCGCTGCTGCAACTGCTGCTCAAAAGCTTGTTTTTGTTTGAGCAATTCTACAATTTTCGGGTGTTCCTCCTGCAAGTCGCTGCGGAGAATTTTGAGCTGAGATTCGATCGAAAACAATTGCACTCGCAGTTGCGCAATAATTGGATCGGCAGAGAGTGCTTGAGCGACGTAAGCTTGCTCCACATTCAATCCCAAGCGCTCCTGCAAACTGTTAATTTGAGCTTCAATTCCTCCCAACTGCACTCGCAGTTGCCTTTGCTGCTGTTGGCTGCTGGTAATCGCTTGCGGCAGGGCACCGCTCTGAGCTGCTAAAATCGAGACTCCTTCTCGTTTTTCGTAGGTTTCTAATTTTTGTTCTGTCTCTCTGAGATCCTGAGTGACTTTCGGCAGACGCTTGTTAATTTGGGCGATGGTTTCTCGCAGTCTAGAAGTATTAATAGTTTGGCTGCGAGCCACCATTTCCTTCATCAGCGCCTCTACTACCGCTTCTGCTTTTTTGCGATCGGCATTTTTGTACAATACTTGAATCAAAGCGCTGGGGTCATTATTCTTACTCGGCATCTTTACCTGCACGTTATCTGCCAGCTTTTTAGCAGAAACATTTACTTTTTTCGCTGCTGCTTCAACCACCCTTTTATCCAGCAGCATATCTTTCGTTATTTCTTGTCCTTCCTGTTGAATTTTAGTAGTAGTCGATGAAAAAATCACGCTCGGCCTGCGATATGCCAGCGTACCGGCAGCAACGTAAACTGGCGGCGGAGTTGGCTGCACGGCCACTACTCCCGACACGCCCACAGTCACCGCGAGAGTAGCCAGTCCCACCCACTTGTATTGGTCGAAAGCAATTAAATAACGTTTAACAACGGATAAAGTCATGACGATTTTAGATTTTAGATTTTAGATTTTAGATTTTAGATTTTAAATTGCTAATTGTTAACGATAACTAATGATTGCTGACAAATGATACCCATTCCCAAAAACCTTAGAACTTTCGGCTTGCGATCTAAACCTATATCGCATAAGTCATTCTCCATCTCAAATCGAAAATCTCAAATAGTATGACTACCTATCATTACGTGATGGACCGAACAGATCTGTTACCCCATTTCTCAACTGCTCAAAGAACAGAATAAATCCCAAAGTATCCCGGAATGGTCGAGTAAAAGTATTGATTACATAACCAATGCGCTCTACCAAATTCCTACCAATCACAATCACATCATTATCTTCAAGCATGGGGTTCTGAGAAACATTGCCCTCCAAAGCAGCTTTAGCATCTATCGAACGGTTGATTGCTCTACCTTGCTTTTGGTCGAACCGAATCAGGGCTATTTTCCGCAAGTCAGCAAGATTAACAGGCAAGTTGTTGAGAGCATCCAAAAACCTGCTGCCATTTTCTACGTAGAACGAGGTCAAACCACCACTAGCGTAACTCAAAACTCGAACGTAGATCCTGGGTTTAATCAGAGTAGACCGCGAAACCAGAGCTTTGTCGTAGTCTAGGTTTTTGGTACTAGCGTCCAATTCCGGGATGACAATCACATCTCCCGATGCCAAAGGAAAATCGAACAAATCGTTAGCGTTTGCTAGGGGAGTGTAGAGGTCGATTGCTTCCTCCACTGAGGAGCCGTCCATCAGCGTCCGCCGCACTCGCACCTCCCGCAAATCGGCTTTTCCCGTGACTCCCCCGGCTATCGCCAAAGCAGCCGAAATTTGACCAGAACCCGCCGGAAGCGTGTAAAAACCGGGTTTGCTGACTTCTCCGGTGACAGTGATTTGGACGGGGACAGCGGCAGCAGCGAGGCTGTACCTGGATGCTAAATCTCGATCGGATTTGCGATCGGGCGTAACCTGTTTATACGGTACGACGATCGCATCTCCATCTTCCAAACGCAAATCCGGCGGAGCAATACCAGTTTGCAGCGGTGTCAAAATATCAACAATTTGCTCTGCGACACCACCCTCAGGCAAAGTCCGCCGTACCCGCACTGCGCGCAGTTCTGCCGTAGGATTAGTCCCGGCAGCAGCAGCCAGAGCCGCCGGAAGTTGGGGGGTTTGCAGGGGATAAAAACCCGGTCTGGCGACTTCCCCCGTCACCGTGACCACTACGGGGCGCTGAACCAGCAAAGCAGCCGAGACTTGAGGATTTTTGATAAATTGGCCAAAGCGCTCCCGGAGGCGCTGCTGCGCTTGTTCCACGGTAAGACCGCGCACATTTACTGTTCCGATTAGCGGTAGTACAATTACCCCTTCAGGGCTGATTGCACCTGTAAAACCTAGCTCTGGGAAGCGCTGAACTTGAACAGAAATCTGGTCTGCCGGGCCCAGGCGGTAGGGTCGATTCCGAAAAGCGGGGTTAATTTCCCGGTTGAAGTTGGCAGGCGGCAGTGGCGGTACGCGCAGTGGCGGTGGCGGCACGAACTGTTCGGAACTAGGAACAACAGATTGGGCTAAAGCCGTTTCTGGAAAAACTTTGCCGTTAAAGCCCCAGAATACAACAGCAAAAGATATAGTCCAAGCCGTTGAATACAGGCCTGCCAAGGAAAAAGCGACGCGATTTTTAATTGTGAATTTTTCCGGCATTTTGAAATGATTAAAAAGAGTATTATTTTGAATAATTCGCTGATTTTGAAGTTTCATCTCCGCAAGTATCAACTGAAAATCTCTATTCTCGATCGCAAATTATAGCATTTGATACTTGAGTTGTTACAATAGGGAATAACTGATGAAAGAATGGTTTGGATCTTGCTTGTAATTGCAGATTTTTTTTCAACAGGCATTAACTGGCTCGGTTGAATTTTACCCCTTGATTTTTCTGGCCGGCGCGGGCAGCCTTTGTTAGTAGCACTGGAGGAACGGGCGGTCATAAACCGGGTTTTATTTGCAAAAATACTGCATCCAGACATTGAAAAATGGTCACAACCCGGTTTCTTTGGTATTGATGCGTCCAGGACTATAGAAAATAGTAGAAGACGGCTTTTAATCGCCCAGGATATGGGTTTTAATCTTCGCATTGGGTATGATAAATTCCCTAGAATATTCAAATATTCCCGCATAAAATTGCAGTCACAACTATACTATACTCAGAAAGTTTCTGCTATTAATTTAGCCTGGACAATTTCGCCGAGAGATTCGAGCAAGGGTTGAGCTATCTTAATGCTGCCCTGCGGTTGAATGGGAAGGATGATACTGACGGCAACCCAAGAGGCGCGGCGGTTCGACAGTCTAGCAATGCTGTCTTCCCAAAACCAGCGGCTGGTTGTTGGAGAACCCCCGTTAGGCCAAGCGTACCACTGCACGACAGCAAAAGTTTGTTGCGGAGTCCAGCTTCGGAAAAATCTGGCCTCGACATTAGTCGGTGGCTTGTCGGGTATTGACGCTAATTTAACTGTAAACCTCAAAATGCGATGAGAATCTGTTTGCCACCGATGAAATCCATCGATATCGAGCCATTCTACCTGCGGCTGGTTTTTGGGGTCATTTTGAGGCAACAGCAATAAAATGGCAATTGTTCGATCGTTTTTAATTTCTTCAACTAACCACCTGTGACCCCCAATTTGGACGTTATTCTGGACGCGGATCACATCCCAGCCGGGAAGTGTCATCCCGTTTTGGCGCAAACTTTTCAATTGCTTGAGGTTGGCAACGGTTGGCGGGTTTGTCCAAGGCCACCTTCCTGTCGCGTAGCCCGGAATTGCTACTGTCCCAACCAGTACCAGCAAAAACACCAGTACCAAAATTTTAGATAATTGGTACCGTCGCAGTAGTTTGCGTGCTGAAATCATTTGTTTCACTAATTTACAGACTGGCTTGGGAAATACTTTTCCATCCCGTTGAGGATAAGTACCAATAAGCCTAGTATACAAGCAGAATACAAGTCTCCGCCCCATCCGGCGTGCAGCCAAGTAAAAAGCCCTTCTTTCTGGGTGCCGTGAAAGTAAGTTAGCAAGGTGTTGCGGAGGATATTTGAACTGATGCTAAGGATGGATGTAATCCCTAAAAACAAAAGGCTTCTTTTTTGGTCGTGCCAAACTCCTGTCCAATCCAGCAGAATTAAGCTGACGTAAAGACTGGTAAACAGCATTTTCAAGCCTGCACAGTGGGGAGCAACTTCTACAATGCGATTGTTTACGTAGAGATAAATTTCTTGCACTGTCACGTTGAGACCAACCTTAATTAATATGAAGCCTGATATTTCAGCAATGAAGTGCTGTAACGGCAATGCGTAGGGTTCTATGAGGTAAGGAATGTGGTTGGGCGAGGCCAGAAATACGAATAAAAGCGGTATCGCGTGCAATTTCAAGCCGGGAATTCCTTTTAAAGATAAGCAAATGCTGGCCAACATTACTAGCAAGGATAAATTTACTAAATCGCTCAAGCGACTCAGATAAAAAAGCGTTCCTAGTACCAGCAAAAAGCTTCCCAAAGGATGCGGTGAGTTGGGCAAGCTGCGCCAGGACTTTCGGTTCATCCAAGCAATATAAGCAGCGTAAGGCAAACCAATTAGTCCGTGGCTGAAATATTCGTGTTCGATGCTGATGTTTTTGTTGAACCAACCGTCGTACCAGTGTACTAGCAGGGGGGCGTACAGCAGCACTAGGAGTACCGTGATACCTTCCCCCAGGAGGTATCGCTTGAAAACAATGCGAATTCTGCGCTGGATGTGCATGGTTTGAGAAGTTTTGAGATTGCCGCGCTGGATTCGCAACGGTGTGCGGTTTTGAACTGTCAGTTAAAGAATTGTTAATTCCCCACAAAAATGCTTTGAGAACCGCACCTTACTGCTTGAAACACCTGCAGCATAAGTTTTACGAACAATTAGCAATTCAATGATAGTACGATCGCCCCAACAACTTGCTCGATCTGAGTATTGCTCAATCCGGGATACATTGGCAATGATAAAATTTGTTGGCACAGGGTTTCTGCGTGGGGGAAGTCGCCGCGATTGCCTAAGTTTTGGTAGGCGGGTTGCAGGTGACAAGGTACGGGATAGTGTATACCTGTTTGAATGCCGTGTTGGGCGAGTTTTTCCTGAAGGGTGTTGCGGTCGATCGAGCTTTCCTCAGTAATTTGGATAACATATAGGTGATAAATATGACCGCTGCTGCTGTGGTTGGCGATGGGTACAATGCCTTTGTGTTTCAGAGGTTCTAGTAGAGTATTGTAGTGTTGGGCGGCGGCGGTGCGATCGCGATTCCATTTTTCTAAATAAGGCAATTTAACATTGAGCACGGCGGCCTGCAAATTGTCGAGACGGCTGTTTGTACCGATGTCTGTGTGTAAATATTTACTGGGTGCTCCGTAATTGCGGAGAGTTCGCATTTTTTCTGCGATCTCTGCATCGTTAGTAATTAACATCCCGCCGTCGCCAAAAGCACCGAGGTTTTTGCTGGGATAAAAGCTGAATGCTGCTGCTTTCCCAATGGAACCCGCGCGGTATCCTTCTCTTTCGGCTAAGTGTGCTTGGGCGGCATCTTCAAATATGATTAAATCGTGGCGGTTCGCAAAATTTAAAAGCTGCCGGGGCGATACCATTTGACCGTAGAGATGTACGGGTATAATTCCTTTAGTTTTCGAGGTAACTGCTGTGGAGGCTGCTGTGAGGTCAATCAGGGCGGTTTCCGGGTCGCAATCTACAAGAATAGGTATAGCTTTGGCTTGGAGGACGGCGATCGCGGTGGCAATAAAAGTGTTAGCGGGTATGATAATTTCGTCGCCTGGATTGATGCCGCAAGCTTGGAGTCCCATAGCGATCGCATCAGTTCCGCAAGCCACTCCTACACCGTATTTTACTCCAGAAGCTGCTGCAAATGCTGTTTCAAATTCCGCGAGTGCTTGACCTAAAATAAATTCTCCTTCCTGGATGATTTTTCTAATTGCTTCTGCTATTTGGTATTGGATTGGTTGGTGTTGCAGGGACAAATTTACAAACGGAACTTTTGGCGGGCGGTTAGTCATAAACTATCGGAACCTAATTATTTATATTAACATTTAAGGGCAAATAGCTTTTAAAATATTTTAACCGCAGAGGGCGCAGAGTAAAACAGGGAAAGTGGATTTTTTTTACGAAATAGCTGCGCCTCACGTACTTTTTTGTGAGTCATCAAATAAAAGAAACAGGACTTACGCAAAAACTCGGTTTTGTTACGTTATTTGCTCATCCGGTCTCGAATGTGACAACGATAAACCAGGTTTTGTTGCTCTCTTGTGCAATTCATGTGAAAGTTTTTAGGTAAGATAGAAGCAGATATTTTGGCAGCAAGCAATCGCAATCATGGAATACAAAAAACTCGGCGACAGCGACTTATCAGTATCTGAGATTTGTTTGGGTACGATGACTTACGGCCAGCAGAACACCGTTGCAGAAGCGGCCCAACAGCTCGATTTGGCGATCGCCAAAGGCATCAACTTTATCGATACGGCAGAAATGTATCCTGTCCCTGGAAAGGCGGAAACTCAGGGAAAAACAGAGGAATATATCGGCGAGTGGTTGGCGAAACAGCAGCGGGATAAAGTCATTATAGCGACTAAAGTGGCGGGCAGAAGCACTCGATTAAAGTGGATTCGGGAAGGGAAAAATCAGATCGATCGCCCAAATGTCGAAAAAGCCCTGAATGACAGCCTGAAGCGCTTGCAAACTGACTACATTGACCTCTATCAGATCCACTGGCCAGACCGCTACGTGCC
>JAICRN010000633.1 GCA_025937335.1 Microcoleus sp. TY_ISSM_2_bin.22 | reverse complement strand
CTGTCATCCGATTTTAGATTTTAGATTTTAGATTTTAGATTGATATTATGTCCGCTCAAACGAAAAATAGGTTTGTAGTGAGTACGACCGTCCTCTGAATTTTTATGAGGACTTGCATTCCGATGCTGCAAACACCTTTATTGGGATTTTAGGTTGAAGAATTGACTTGAGATCTAAAACAAATTTACAGCACATCAGCAAAAGCGGGACGCAAACGCCGGTAAATCCCAAAACCTGCACAAAATATAGCAGCAGAAATCAGCGTGGCGACACCCCATTCGCCCCAATGCTTAACTTCTCCAAGCAGTATGAGGTCTCGATAAACCTCCGAGATGGCGGCCATTGGATTCAGCCAAAATATCCACACTCGCCACTCTTGGGGGATGATTGATGCCGGGTAGACGATCGGCGTCAAATAAAACCAAAAATTTAGAATAACACCTAATGTCTGAGGAATGTCTCGCAAAAATACAGTCAAGCCCGCTGTCAAATATCCCAAACCAGCAGTTATCAGCAACTGAGGCACCCACACCAGCGGCAGCAAGCATAAAGTAGCGTTGAGCTTTTGCGACGACACTGCTACTATCACAATCAAAGCTGCTAAACCCAGAGAACTTTCAAGAAAAGCTGTAAAAATCGGCACTAGGGGCAGCAAACCGAGAGGAAATACCACTTTTTTCACTAAATTCGGCTGTCCCACCACCGATACTCCCGACTTGATCAAACCGCTGGTGAAGGCAGTCCAAGGCAGCAAACCTGCAAACAACCAGACTCCAAATGTAATGTCGCTGTTTTCTGGGAAGCCTGCAAGGCTGAGCTTTACCTTGAGGACGATCGAAAATACGTATGTGTAAATCACCAATTGCGATAGCTGATTCAGCAGCGGCCACAAATTGCCCAGAATCGAGCCTTTGTATTGAGCTTCCAAGTCCCGGCGCACCAATGTTGCCAGCAGATTCAGCTTCGCCCAGCGCCGGGGCGTACTTGCGGGCAGCCTGCCACCCACCCTTCGGGCTTTTTGGGCAACTCCTTTCACCGTTCTCAGCAATTTTTTCGCCCTCGTTCACTACCTTCACACCTAAATCAACTCAAGCTACAATTGTGCAGCTTTTGCTAAACCGCAATTATTCCACAGCCCCGTCGCTTTGATCAAGCATCTGTCACTCTGGCGAAGGATGTTATTTTAGCCGATAGCCGATCGCACTGCCGAACCGATCGCTAGTTTTTGCTCGTCGTCGTAGCCCCACCGCCGGAAAAATTCCTCGTACTCGCCGTTGGCATTCTGCAAACTTTCTAGCATTTGCGACGCTATAGTTTGACAGGCTGGCATTTGCAGCATTTGAATTAAATTGCGCGATCGCTCCTGCACTCTAGCAGAATCGGCCGCCATTTCCTCCTTTTGCTGGCGCGAATGATGCACGACCATTGCCGCCGACATCGCCAAATTTTTCACCAGCAGTTCTGCTACGATCTCAGGAGCCGATCGCAGCGCCTCGACTACTCCGGGTGACGGGCGATCTGCCTCCTGTCGATCGTCCGTTAGATAGGTGACAAAAAACCCTCTAGCACCGTTCTGTGTTTTCACTAGAGAAGCCACAGCTTGCTCGATGTCGGCTTGTAAAAGTCGATCGGCCTCCATGAACGACAGTAAAGATTGAGTCAGCTCGATCGCCCCTTCAAAAGTTATGCTTTCCGATGCTAGTAAAGAAGATGGAATACTCATAACGAACTCAATAATTTTAAAGATTCTGCTAACAATTGTAAACACTTCCCGCTGCCCGATCGCAAATAAATATGGCTATTATCTCCTCCAAACAACAGCCCCCCGACCCAAATCTACCCGAAGACATAGCCCCGGCCCGCCGCAAAAAAGCCGCCAAACCCCAGGCGGAATCTTTGCTAGAATCGCAGGAACTACCCGACGAAATCAACAGCAAACAAGACGACAAAATCCGACCCCAACGCTTAGCTGAATACATCGGGCAAAAAGACTTGAGAGAAGTTTTGGCGATCGCAATTGCAGCCGCCAAATCTCGCGGCGAACCGATGGATCACTTGTTACTCTACGGGCCTCCAGGGTTGGGGAAAACCACAATGTCGCTAATTCTAGCAGCAGAAATGGAAGTTGAATGCAAAATTACCACCGCCCCAGCGTTAGAAAAACCGCGAGATATTGTCGGATTGCTGATCAACCTCAAAGCAGGCGACGTGCTGTTTATTGACGAAATTCACCGCTTATCTAAAGTTACAGAAGAAATTCTCTATCCGGCGATGGAAGACTGTCGGTTAGATATTACGATCGGTCAAGGAAAAAGCGCCAAAATCCGCAGCATACCCCTGAAACCGTTTACTTTAGTAGGAGCAACCACAAAAGTCGGGTCGCTGACATCTCCGCTGCGCGATCGTTTCGGCTTGATCCAAAGATTGCGCTACTACGAAATAGACGAACTCAGTCTAATTATCCAAAGAAGCGCCCAAGTGCTCGACACTCAAATCACCCCAGAAGGAGCCGCAGAAATTGCCCGCCGATCTCGCGGAACGCCCCGGATCGCTAACCGTTTGCTGCGGCGAGTTAGAGACTACAGCGAAGTCAAAAACTTAAAGCCCATCAATGCCGAAGTTGCCTCACTAGCCCTGGAATTATTCAACGTCGATCCGCTAGGTTTAGATTGGACAGATCGGCGAATTTTGACAGCAATGATTGAGAACTTTAACGGCGGTCCTGTGGGCTTAGAAACCCTCGCAGCTTCTACAGGAGAAGACACTCAAACTATTGAGGATGTATACGAACCGTACTTAATGCAAATCGGATTTTTGCAGCGGACAAGTCGGGGCAGAATGGTAACTCTTGCTGCTAGAAAACACTTAGGTTTTATGGAATAAAAGGAGTAATAAATGGTACAAATACAAACAAAAATACTAACTTTGTCAGAGTTTCTAAAACTGCCAGAAACAGAACCAGCTAGCGAATATATCAACGGTCAAATTATCCAAAAGCCTATGCCACAAGGAAAACATAGCAAGTTACAGGGAAAGCTAGTCACAAAAATTAACGAGATAGTGGAACCGAGAAAGATTGCCCTAGCATTTCCTGAATTGCGCTGTAGTTTTGACGGTAGATCGATCGTGCCAGATGTCACAGTATTTACTTGGGAAAGAATACCAGTTGATAAAAATGGGGATATTGCTAATGTATTTGAAACTTACCCTGATTGGACAATTGAAATTCTGTCTCCTGGCCAGAGTCAAACTAAAGTAACTGGGAATATTTTACACTGTCTGAAAAACGGCACTAAAATGGGTTGGCTGATCGATCCCGATGAGCGAACCGTATTCGTGTATCGTTCTAAGCAGGAAACTGAAGTCTTTGATGAGCCAGATAACATTATTCTTGTGCCATCATTTGCTAGTGATTTGACCCTTAAAGTCAAAGATTTGTTT
>JAICRN010000692.1 GCA_025937335.1 Microcoleus sp. TY_ISSM_2_bin.22 | reverse complement strand
GTTATTGTAAGCCCGTGTTCCAAATCCTGATAGTTATCAGTCATTTTTAATCTAAAATCTAAAATCTAAAATGGTATGACTCCCTACTCCAAACTATTTTCGTTGGTTGAGCTAGTAAAAACCTTATCTGTATAAAATTGAATCTCCGTACTAAACAACAACTTTCACCCTTGCGAGGTAATTGGTTGTCGCAAAAACTGCGTTACACTTATACAAGTATCTTTACAAAACGACATAAAAGCATGACTGTTGCCTATCCCCGCAAGCTTCGCAACGCAATGGGAGCGCGCGAAATTTTAGCTAATGTAGTGCGCGATCGCGAAATTCACCTGATCACCCTCAACCGCTACCGCTACAGCGAACAGCGCAGTTGCAAAGACCTCACGGACGTGATCGAACATCTAGACGGGAACCCGGCAGAACTCGTGCGCGACCTCTCCCGGCACATTTCCGACGAAGCGCGACACGCTATGTGGCTCACCGACTTGCTGGTAGACTTGGGCCAAAAAGTGGGAACGCCGCCGGGAGTCTCCTACATTGACGAATTTGAAAGGTTGTATGACAGCGAGCAAAAAGACCCCGCCAAAGACCGCGAAGACTTTGTAATTTCTTCCCTAGCCGCGATTAACGTCACCGAGAAGCGAGGATGCGAGTATTTCGGCGCGCACATCCACGCTCTCAAACAGGCTCCCCAAACCGCAGAAAACGTCAAAATCCGCGAAACAATCGAAAAGATTTTTCCAGAAGAAGCTGGTCACGTCCGCTGGGGCAACCGCTGGCTGGCCCAAATCGCCGACAAAAGCCCGGAACACCGCCAAAAGGTGGAACAGGCAAAGCGCAAGTATATGGCGATCGAACAAGCAGCATTTGAATCGGGAATGGATATCATGCTGGGGGCAGAACTCCGCCGCGTTACCCGCCTGGTAGATATTGCCAACACCATGCCGATGTGGGAACGCCCGCAATACTTGATGGAACGCTTGCCCAGAACCCTGCTGGCCCCGGATCTGCAAATGACCAGAGTCGATGTCGCTCAGCGGGCCTGGAACCGCGACCCGCAGGCATTTGTGGAGAAATTTGTGCCGATGTTCCTCAACGGCATGAAAACCATTGAGAAGAAGCCGGCGGCTAAGCCCAAGGCTTAAATACAGGCGAGCAATTGTGCGCGGGGGGAGTATAAAACCGGTTTCTTCTTGGCTGCTTCGTTGAGGGGCCCGATATTTTTGTGAGAAACCGGGTTTTTTTTTGTAAGTCCTAAAGGTGAACCGGAACCTGAGGCAGTTGAAAACCGATTTCCTTTCTCTTGCTAATCCCCGAATGGCTGGCATTGTATAGTTGAGATTTTGGACAAATCCAAGATTTAAAATCTACAATCTCAACCTGTAGGAAGTAAACTGATTAGTGGAAGACTTTCCGTCAAATCATAACTATGACTACCAGCGAGCCGAACATACAAACAGCTTCCGCAGAAAGCCTATCGAGTGAAAGCGCGATCGCCTCCGAGCAGGTCGAAAAAGCCACAGCCGTCACCTATGCAGAAGAAATTGAAACTGTCATCGCCAGCATGGCTGTAGACCAAAAAGTGATGGTCGGTCAAAGTGAAGCTGGCGGACATCTTTGGAAGTTTAAGTACGGCAGTGTTGAAGTGTTCGTGCAACTCACCGGCGACACCGAAGATGATACTTTGACTGTGTGGGCTTTTGTACTGCAGTTGCCGGCGAAGAATGAAGCTCAATTAATGCGGAAAATCCTAGAAATGAATTGGCTGTCTACTTTGGAATCTCATTTTGCAATTGTTGACAATCAAGTTGCTGTAGTATCGACTCGGACGATCGCCGAAATCTCCGCCGGGGAAATTTCTCGGGTTATTACTATTGTCGCCACTATCGCCGATGATAATGACGATATTCTGCAAGCAGAATTCGGTCAGTAGTAATTAGTTAACAGTTAACATTTAACAGTTAACCGTTAACTAATATGCAGGCCCTGCGATCCAAGCAATAGTGATTCCCAGCCCCAAACCGACAAGCACTTGAAAAGGAGTGTGTCCCAACAACTCTTTGAGACGAGCCTCATTAAGGTTGTGATCTTCCTCAAAAAACTCGTCAATAATTTGGTTGAGGATGCGGGCTTGCTTGCCTGCGGCTTGGCGGACGCCTGCTGCGTCGTACATTACAATAATTGCAAAGATCGCAGCGATCGCAAAGTCCGGACTTTCCCATCCCATCGTTTGTCCGACTCCAGCAGCTAAAGCGCCCACAAAAGACGAGTGAGCGCTGGGCATTCCCCCCGTTGTTACCAAATACCGAAGATTAAACTTGCGATTTTTGACCAACTCGATCGGCAGCTTAATGATCTGAGCCGCCAGACAAGCGATCAAAGCAACTACCAGTACATGATTGTTTAAGACGCTGCTGCAAATTTCCTGCATAGTATTTGGTATTTCTAGTTACTGCGGCTGGTAATAAAATCGGCGATCGCCAGCAGCGGTAGAGCTTTGCTCCCAAACACTGCTAATTGAGCCTTAGCATCAGCAACAAGCTGCGAAGCTTGACGCCGAGACTCCTCAATTCCCCACAAACTCGGATAAGTGACTTTCCCGGCTTGAACATCTTTGCCAGCAGTTTTGCCCAGTTCTTCTTGGGTAGCAGTAATATCCAGAATGTCGTCAACGATCTGGAAAGCCAGCCCAATATTTTGAGCGAAACGAGACAGCCGCTGCAAATCGGCCTCAGATGCAGATGCCAGAATTGCCCCACAAACTACGCAAGCCTCTAACAGCGCGCCTGTTTTGTGAGCGTGAATGTAATTCAAAGTTTCCAGAGAAACATCTGTCTTTCCTTCGGATTCCACGTCAACCACCTGACCGCCTATGAGTCCACCAGCCCCGGCAGCGCGCCCCAAATAGGCGATCGTCTGCAACACCTGCTGGGGGGGTACGTTCTCAGTTTTAGTGGCGATAAATTCAAAAGCATAGGTCAACAAAGCATCGCCAGCCAAAATGGCGATATCCTCGCC
>JAICRN010000774.1 GCA_025937335.1 Microcoleus sp. TY_ISSM_2_bin.22 | reverse complement strand
TTGTTGAACAAAGTTTCAGCTACAACTAGCATAATTCCAATCCAAAAACCGATCGCAGCACAGCCAGCTAAACGGCCCGCCGTACCGGATAAATTGTAAGCAAACAGAATAAACAAACAGCCTCCCAAGACACCCCCAACACCGCCGCCTCCCGTGCCGCGAAGCGCCCCCAAATTAGGAATCCGCTGTGCAAGTCCAAGTCCTAACAAACTGCCAGCTATTCCCCAGCAAATTACTCGTAATAATTCGTTGTTTCCGTCGCCAATCCCGCTGTAAATACCTTCAGCGATCGCCCCAGAAATGGCTCCTGCAATTAAACCAAACAATCCGCCGTTTTTTAAAGCTTGTTTAATTTGAGGCTTGCCTTTGATATAGTAATAATAGCCGAACATAATCGCAGTAGCAATACCACCGCCTACCAATCCAAACCAGCGACCTGTGGAAAATACACTGTCAAAAAAAGATTCCGAACCCGTGAGTCCCTGTATGAAAGGTTCGGTGATGAGATTGCCGGCGAAACCGCCGACAGCACCGCTAATGCCAAACTGCAAAGCTTTTTTAAGGGCTGATAGATTTCTTTTCACGGCACACCAGATTAAAAGTGAGTGTCAAATCTAGCTACAAGCTCGAAAGTTACGATTTCCGACGATCTTATATCTGGCATCGCGATCTAGAACAGGCACTCGGGCCTGTTCCGCAAAGACAAAGAGTGAGTTTTGTTGCGGCGATTAGGGATTGGGCCCCAGATCCCGCCCGTCCAAAACTTATTGAGAATGCTGCAAGATGTGAGACGATCGCACATCTCTCCCCTGTCTTGGACCTGTCTCCCTTCCCTCTCAGGGAAAAGTCTTTGAGCGTTGCGCCGTCGCCCGCCACAAATCCCCCTTAATAATCTATCGCCTGTAACCTTTGCTGCACAAGCATTATAGCAATTTTTTTGTCAGTGGAATTTTAACGCTGAACGCCCAAGCGAGGGCCCAAATATGAAAAGGAATGTTACAAACTATTACAGTAACACTCAGAATGTGAACATAATGCCTCAAAATACTTGCGAGAGGTAGTTGTGTCAGAGAAGCAATATCCTTACTAACTGCCCGACAGTCACTCGATCGCCACTTAGTGGTCTGCTGCAATCTAGATCAAAAATTAAAGATCGCATCAGTCATTTGTGGTATTCTAAGCGACAGGCTTAGTGCGGGCACTCACAAGCGCACCGGCGTGAAGAACCAGCGCCGTCAAACATCGAAGGTCGCCTCCCGCCAACAACTTTAATAGTTGCTGGCTGTGGAAAGTCCGGTCTTCCCTGTCAAAGCTCCTGCCTGAGCATGAAAGGTACGGGATGCAAGCGCCCACCGTAGCTCGCTCAGCGCGGAGCAGTTCGTATAGCAAAATATCCAGCGGGTACACACAAGATGAGTATCGTCACTAAATCAATCGTCAACGCAGACGCCGAAGCTCGCTACCTGAGCCCAGGTGAATTAGATCGGATCAAGAGCTTTGTCACCTCTGGTGAACGCCGCGTCCGCATCGCCCAAATTTTGAGCGAATCCCGCGAACGCATCGTCAAGGCAGCAGGCGACCAACTTTTCCAAAAGCGCCCTGATGTTGTTTCTCCCGGCGGCAACGCTTACGGCGAAGAAATGACCGCAACTTGCTTGCGCGACCTCGACTACTACCTGCGTTTGATCACCTACGGAATCGTAGCTGGCGACATTACTCCGATCGAAGAAATCGGTATTGTCGGCGTCCGCGAAATGTACAAATCTCTCGGCACCCCGATTGAAGCCGTCGCCGAAGGCGTTCGCGCTATGAAAAGTGCAGCAAGTTCGCTGCTGTCTGGAGAAGACGCTTCCGAAGCTTCCTCTTACTTCGACTACGTTATCGGTGCGATGCAGTAAGGAATTTCGATTTTAGGTTTTCGATTTTAGATTGAAAAATGGGGCGTTACTGCTAACAAGCTAAAAGCTTTTGCAGATAACCGGCCACTTAAAAATCTCAAATCCCAAATCCCAAATTCCAAATTCTAGCTCCAAAATTGGACTGACTCAGCCACTTTCAAGGAAACAAGACAACCATGCAAGACGCAATTACCGCCGTTATCAATTCCTCTGACGTTCAAGGTAAGTACCTCGACATCAGCGCTCTAGACAAGCTCAAGAACTACTTTGCTTCTGGCGAACTGCGCGTCCGCGCCGCTAC
>JAICRN010000597.1 GCA_025937335.1 Microcoleus sp. TY_ISSM_2_bin.22 | reverse complement strand
TGCAGCGATCGCCCTTTTGGTTTTCTCTCCCGTAATATTAATAGTTGTGATCGCCATTTACATCCGCATGGGTGGGCCCATCTTTTTCTGCCAACCCCGTCCCGGTAAAAACGGTCGGGTTTTCAATTTCTACAAGTTTCGCACTATGACAAGCGATTGCGACGCTGATGGCAATTTGCTGCCCGACGAACAGCGTCTCATACCCCTCGGTCAATTTCTTCGCAAAACAAGTCTGGACGAACTTCCACAACTATTGAACGTTCTCAAAGGTGACATGAGTTTTGTTGGGCCTCGTCCTTTACTCGTCAGATACCTCGATCGCTATACTCCAGAACAAGCGCGCCGCCACGAAGTTATGCCTGGAATTACGGGTTGGGCTCAAGTCAATGGTCGCAATACTATTAGCTGGGATGCTAAATTCAAACTTGATGTTTGCTACGTCGATAATTGGAATCTGTGGTTTGACTTAAAAATTCTGTTTCTGACAGTATTGAAAGTCTTGAAAAGAGACGGAATTAACCAAGAAGGCTATACTACAGCCCCAGAATTCACAGGTCTGCTTGACGATCGCAAAACTAGCACCGAGATCCGGTAGCGGTTGGTTTATTAAAACAGACTAAAGATTTTTGAGAGTCCTCTAAAAAGGACTTAAGCTATGAGCCACGGGATTTAATCTCTGGCTTGTCTGATTGCCTAATCTAAAAGAAACTAAAAATGGAGAGTTTTACCTACAGTCTTTCCGACGAACAGCTAGCACTTTTACCTACGGAAGATGATATCGCTTTTTACGAAGAACACGGCTGGTATATCTCAAAAAAGGTACTCCCAGATGAGCTTATTGACGAGGCAATTTCAGGCAGCGAAAGGTTCTACCGAGGAGAAAGAGACGCACAACTTCCCGTCAGCAAAGGATATAGCGACTGGAAGCCAGAAGATGGCTGGGATGTAGTTCGCAATAACGAATTTGTTTCTTTGCAAAACAAGCAACTTAGCAAATTGGGGCTTCAGCCAATAATTGGCGCGATCGCGGCGCGTCTGGCCAGAACAAAACAGATTCGATTATTGGACGATCAGCTAGTTTACAAACCACCAACAAAAGATCGTAAAAGTGCAGTCGGCTGGCACGCAGATGGCGCTTACTGGGCCACTTGCAGTTCCCACAACTTGCTAACAGCTTGGATTCCGTTTCACGACTTCGACGAAGCTAGAGGGCCACTGGTTGTACTCGATCGCAGTCACAAGTGGTCTGGTCTCGAAGATGTGCGGTTTTTCAATCACACAAACCTGGAGGATTTTGAAGAAAAATTTCGCCAAGAAGGAAAGCAAGTGGTAAAAATAGCTATGACCTTAAAAAAAGGTCAAGTAAGCTTTCACCATCGTTGGACGATTCACGGCAGCTACCCCAATAACAGCGATTGTTTCCGCTTAGCAATGGGAGTTCACCTCCAAGATGGGGCAAACCACTATCAGCCTTTTTGGAACAAGCAAGGAAAGCAGATTCATATCTTTGACGAAGTTTTGTGTAGAAAATTGCCCAACGGCGACCCGGATTTCAGCGATCCAGCAGTGTTTCCCGTCTTGTGGTCGGAAGAAGATAGACGATGAATGTTCAAATCATCGATCTACAAAATACTTTGTGGCTGAAAACTCTGCAAAAACTGCGCCACGACGTTTATGATTTGCCTGAGTACGCTGCTTTGGAATCTAGCAGAACCAATACAACTCCTGAAGCTGTTGTGATAGTTGACGGCGACAAAATTTTCTTTGTACCCTATTTGCTGCGTCGGTGTGATGACATCCTGCCTCCAGAATCAAAATCCGAGGCAATTTTTGATGCTGTCTCACCCTATGGATACCCGGGAATTTTATTAAGTGAAGCCGCAGCTAACACTCCTGGTTTTCCTGATTTGGCCATGAATGAACTGACAGGTGCGTTAAAAAGCAAAAGTGTATGTTCAGCTTTTTTTCGACTGCATCCAATCCTTAACTGCAAGTTTAATGAAATTTTTAATTCTGGAACTTTCACGGTCAGCGGAGAAACTGTTTCAGTTAATTTAAAACTTTCTGAGGCTGAACTCTGGGCTGATACTAGAAGAAATCATCAAAATACAATTAATAAGTGCAAGCGACTTGGTTTTACTGCTAGAATGGTTCCTTTGGAGCAATATATGAATGAATTTAAAAAAATCTATGAAGAGACAATGAATCGCGTAGAAGCGAGCAAATCTTATTATTATAAACCAGATTACTTTGCACAACTTTTCAATCTCGGCGAAGCCATTCACTTATGTATTGTAGAATGGGAAGAGCAAGTTGCGGCTGCTTGTGTGTGTTTTGAATGCTGCGGGATAGTTCAAGCTCATTTGGGCGGAACGAAAAATCAGTTTTTGCACCATTCTCCTTTTATTTTATTGTTAGATTATGTCCGATACTGGGCAAAAGAACGCGGCAATGAATTTTTACACTTAGGAGGGGGTGTAGGAAGCTCTAAAGATAGGCTGTACGCTTTCAAAGCAGGTTTCTCCCGACAAAGACACAATTTTCTTACAGGGCGGCTGATTGCAGACCAAGAAAAATATAATTATTTATTGGGAGTACGGGCAAAATTTTTAAACATTCAGCCTGAAGAACTCCTCAAGTCAAACTTTTTTCCTGCCTATCGAGTTCTCAAATGAAGATAAGATGAAAAAACAAATTCTCCTATCAACACCTCACATGGGTTCACTGGAACAGGAGTTCGTCAAAGAAGCCTTTGATACCAACTGGATCGCCCCCGTCGGCCCTCATGTTGACGCTTTCGAGCAAGAATTCTGCCAAGTAGTTGGCGCTAAACACGCAGCGGCTGTTAGTTCCGGTACCGCAGCTTTGCATTTGGCTTTACAATTAATTGGCGTCGGTTCGGGAGATGAAGTTTTTTGCTCGACTCTGACTTTTATTGCGACTGCGACGCCGATTACTTATCTTGGCGCAAAACCTGTTTTTATTGATAGCGATCGCACTTCTTGGAACCTCAACCCCGATTTGTTCAGAGAAGCACTTGACAAACGAGCAAAAATTGGTAAATTACCCAAAGCTGTTGCGATCGTACACCTCTACGGTCAAAGTTGCGATATCGACCCAATTCTGGAAGCTTGCAATACTTATGAAATTCCGCTAATAGAAGATGCGGCCGAATCTCTAGGGGCTACCTACAAAAATAGATCGCCTGGAACCTTTGGTAAAATCGGCATTTTCTCATTCAACGGCAATAAAATTATCACCACTTCCGGCGGAGGAATGTTAGTTTCCGATGACCAAAAACTGGTAGAAAAAGCTCGTTTTTTGGCAACACAAGCCCGTGACCCCGCTCCTCATTACCAACATTCAGAAATTGGCTACAATTATCGTCTCAGCAATGTTTTGGCGGGAATTGGTCGCGGTCAATTACGAGTTTTGGAGGAGCGAGTGGAAGCGAGACGACGCAATTTTGACTTTTACAAACAAGCTTTAGGAAATTTGCCGGGAATTGAATTTATGCCGGAAGCTGCTTTTGGAAAAGCTACTCGCTGGCTGACTTGTTTGACGATCGATCCGGCAGCTTTCGGTGCAGATAGAGAACAAGTTCGCCTAGCGCTTGCTCAGGAGAAAATAGAAGCGCGTCCGGTTTGGAAACCTTTACACTTACAACCAGTATTTGCTGATTGCGAATGTATTGAAGGTGCGGTGGCCCAAGAGTTATTTGAGTACGGGCTTTGCTTGCCTTCTGGCTCTAATTTAACTGATGAAGATTTAGAGCGGGTGACAAGTGCGATCGCC
>JAICRN010000748.1 GCA_025937335.1 Microcoleus sp. TY_ISSM_2_bin.22 | reverse complement strand
GGGTGGTTAGCAAGAGCCGTAGCGAGCGATTTTAGCTTTTTAGAACAGCTTGACGAAATGGGCGATCGCTACCTAGACAACGCCGATTTCTTCAGTTTAGAAGACCCAGAACATATTGCAGATGAGGAATTATACGATTTGTTGACAGCAGAATATCCGCATTGGGTAAAATCAGCGCGGAGCAAAAATCTATTACCCTAGAAACAGCTTTTGCAGCCAAACAAAATGCTAGCTTAGGGCAATCATTCAACTTCACCATAAACCTTACAAAATCACAAAACTATGGCTATCAACTTGACAAAAGGACAATCGATCGTTCTCAGCAAAAGCGAATACGACTTGTCCAGACTGATAATGGGTTTGGGCTGGGATGTAGCGAAATCTAAACAAGGTCTTTTCGGCCGAAGCAGCGGTGCAAATTTTGACTTAGATTCCTACGCTTTGCTGCTGGGCGAAAATGGCAAATTAAAGAACTACAAAGAGGATGTAATTTATTACTCTCATTTGGAGTCAAAGGACAAAACAGTTGTTCACTCAGGCGACAATCTCACGGGGGAGGGAGAGGGAGACGACGAACAAATATTGGTGAAATTGAGTTCTTTGTCAGCACAATATCACAAAATAATTTTGGGAGTCAATATTTACGATGGCAAAGAGAGAAAACAGCATTTTGGGCTGGTAGAAAATGCTTTCGTGAGAGCTGTAGATGCCGCCGGGAAAGAAATAGCTCGCTATCGCTTGTCAAATGACCCATCTTATGAAGGAAAATTAAATATGTTGATGGGAGAAGTCTATCGAGAAGGCGGCGAGTGGAAATTTAAGGCTTTGGGAAATGCTTTGGCTGAAGATTTGAACGGTGTTGTCGGTTCGTTTATGCGGTGATAAGCAGGTCAACGCAATCGTAAAACGCGGTCGCTGTTAGAGTCCCGACTTCTTTAAGAAGTCGGGGATATGAGTGTTCTGGCTAATTTAATCCCGATTCAGAAAAAGCCCGATCGATCTCTGAAGCGACATTTAACTGGGAAGACCAATGTTGCAGGTAAGCCCTATCTAACGAATCTGCCTGAAGTTTCATCACTCCTAGAATATCTCGCCATTGCTTGTCTGACTGAAATCTTGACATTCTGTACCAAATGAGTTTTTGCAAAATTATATCTTCGGGGCTACAGATATAAAAGGTTAATTCTGGTCTGTCGTCAGGGTAGAATTGCTGTCGGCGATCGAGCTGAGATTGTTCGTATTCGCGATCGGGTTTAATCAAATAAATGTCTGCTTTAATGGCTGTCTCTAGATGAATGACGTTGAAACTTGAACTTCTCCCCCTCAAAGCGTCTTCAACTGCAATATCGCTGATGTAGAATTCGCTTTGCATTGCTTGCATGAGGGACTGAGTTTGTTCTTTTCGGATGCTGATAGCAATGTCTGCATCCTGAGTAGATCTGGGTTCGCCGTGAGCCGAACTAGCAATTGAACCGCCAACATAGTAGGGAATTGACAGTCTATCTAGGATGTTACCAATTTTAGCGGCTAACCAGATCGGATCTTGCATTACAAGTTTTGTCTCTAGTAATTGGGCAATTTCAATAAATTCTTGTCCTAAAGTTGCTTTGATAAACTCTTGTTTGAGGTGGATGGAATCTAATTGAGGGTTGCGTTTTTTGATTCCCGATAAGGCTAATTGGCGGCAGCCCCTCGTGGCAGCAGAGGCTAATGCTAATCTCTTTGCGGGCTGCATTTGCCTCCAGAGATTAAACTGGATGATTTCTACTTCAATACAGGTGTCTGATGCTTGAGGTTGATATTTAGGTTTGAGGCTAACTGACTCACTTAAAATCATGTGCGATCGGTGGGTTAGTTAAATAAACAAAAACATTATAACTGCCGCGATAATTATTATTTTAAATTTCATAAATATTAATATTTAGCTGCCGCAAGCGAGTTCCCCGACTTATCAGAGAAGTCGGGGAGGTGAACTGAAATCAAATATTTTACGAATCTTTGACCGGCCGCATTGTCGGAAACATGACGGCATCTCGGATGCTTTGAGTATTAGTTAAAAGCATCACCAATCTGTCTACACCGATACCCATTCCCGCACAATTAGGCATTCCCAAAGATAAGGCTTGAATAAAGTCTTCATCCATTGGATGCGCTTCGTCATCGCCGGCATTTTTCTGCGCTAACTGTTCCTCAAACCGCTTTCTTTGCTCTTTCGGATCGTTCAATTCTGAAAATCCGTTCGAGTATTCTGTACCGTTGATAAATAGCTCGAAACGTTCTACAAATCCCGGCTTGCTGCGATGTCCTTTTGCTAAAGGACTGACTTCGACAGGGTAGTCGATGATGAATGTAGGTTGAATTAGTTTGGGAACAACTAATTTGTCAAAAACCGCATACAGCACGTAGCCTAAACTCTGTTTTTCTAACTTAGACAAATGCAATTCTAGTTTGGTTGCAGAGGCGATCGCACTTTCTAAGTCCAAACTGTCAAAATCCAGTCCAAACTCGTCTCTGACAGCTTCTACCATCGTTTTGACTTGCCAGTGTTTGCCGCTGAAACCGGGATATT
>JAICRN010000138.1 GCA_025937335.1 Microcoleus sp. TY_ISSM_2_bin.22 | reverse complement strand
ATAAGCGGTCAAAAAAAACGCAGGTGCTATATATTTACAATTTTATCTATTGTGCAATATTGTCAACAATTATGTGACTGTTGGCAAACGACTAATTACTTAAGGATTTAATGCTGCTGACAATAGTTCGATCGTACCTGTAATTTTACCGATCGCCCTGGATAATTGTCAAAATTCTGTTGTGGGCGAGGCTGCGGGGGGAAAACCGGCGAGTGGCAAGGGATTTTTTCGCTTAACTGCTGAGGAATTTTGCGAAAATGCGATCGCCACAATTACACGAGTGATGTTTAAGGGCGATCGGATTCTCTTACAGCAAGCCGGGGAAAATATCGCCGCGATAATTTTGGAAGCAGAGTTTCACAAGCTAGATTATCTGATGGCAGAACTCCAACCTTCACAATTCTTGCCTGAAAAAGAATCTTATTATGAATATGAGAAGGGAATTCACTGCATTTACCCGGACGAACTTTTAGAGGACTTTGATAATATCAAAGCAGATGTCAAGGAATTTGACGAATTATTTGGCTTGTTACCGCAGAATAAATGGAAGAGGATGTTGATATTTTTCTGCCTGTAGCTATCCTCATGTCGGCAAATAGATTCTGGATACCGGAATACTTAATGGCTGAGAAAAACTTAGTGGCAAATGCTCTAGAATAATAGTATTATACATTGTGGGCTGGCAAAAACCAAATAGAGGAATCAAAAGATGAGCGTAGCAATTGATATAATCAAAGAAAAGGCAAGGAGATAAAATTATGGTGGAAACAATTCAAGCTCAAAATATAATCCTCTATGACCTAGAAGCAAAGTTTGGTTTACAGCGGATAGACGACGAGCAATTTTTCCGGGAATGGCAAGATAATTTAGCAGAACTAACAGACTCGGAAAAGCAAGCACTAGATGAAGTAACAGCCGATTATATGCACTTGTCCAAGTATCCAATACTTGAGCCAATTGTTAAATTGGTTGTGCTTGCTCCGCTATTAAGACTAGCAGGTTTTTATCGCGCTCCTTTTTACTTGAGTGCTGAAAAAGAGGTGATAATTGAATCTGAAGATGAGGGAACAATTGTCAGAGGACGCCTCGATTTACTGGTTTTTACCCCAGATTTTTGGGTATTGGTAATTGAGGCAAAGAAGTCACAATACTCCCTAGAAGTAGGAATTCCCCAAGCTTTAGCATATATGCTGGGAAATCCTCATCCTGACAAACCTGCTTTGGGATTTGTCACCAATGGGATTGATTTTATTTTCCTGAAAGTGACAAATCAAGGAACACCTAAGTATGCTGAGTCGTATTCTTTCACGCTGCGGAGCAAGGATGGGTTGTACACTGTCCTGAAAGTGTTAAAGCGCTTTGCTCAATTATTCAGGGAATAGGTCTTTGTATTGCAAAAAGTATGTAAGGGCGATCGCTCTTTATAGATGAAAAGCGCTTTTGTAACTAAAGCATTAAGATTTCTTTCTCATTTTTCTGTTGGAAGCTCTTTTAGGCACTCGCTTAATTTCACTTTCCCCTCCTTGAAATTCTAGTTCTTCTCTAATTTCTAAATCTACACTTTTAACATCGCTTCCAGTCATTTCTTCCTCTTCATCACTTCTTTCTGAATCCCGTATATTTTCTATTAACTGCACGTCCAACCCAGAATTTTGAACCTGCAATTGTGCGATTTCTTGAATAATTTCAGCTTCTCCAATCCCCTGCTCAATTTCCGCCACCGCTAAATCTTCCTCCGCAGCAGGAAAGTTATCAATTTCTTGATTAATTTTAGTTTCTCTGATTTCCTTCTCTACTAGCTGCATAGATAACTGCTGCTTTTCCCTTGACAATTCGTCAACCTTAGTCGCAAGCATTCTAATCTGTTCGTTAAGAACGCGAATTTCTCGGTTTTGCTGCTGAATCATTTCTTCGGCATCAGCAATAGTTCGATTTCTCTCTAATATCACCTCATTTTTAGTTTCTAATTCCAAAGCGCTCATAGCCGCTTTAATTACATTATAAAAATGTGGCTTAGATACATCAACTTGTTTAGCATTATGGCGACTTTTTCCCAAAAGTCCAATTTTTTCACCTTGCTTAACAGCCAAGACAAAACCTTGATGATTTTTAATTTTTAATTCTTTGACAAAATCAACTTGAACTAAACTGCAAATATATCTGTGACAGTCAAAATAAAATTCTGCTTTCATCAAAAAGCACCCCTTTCTGCTACAGTCCCGCAGAATTATAGCACGAACAGAGTTTTTGCGGGAAATAAAAAGAAATAAATAATCGATAGCCGATTTTGGTCAAAACTAAATTTCATCATCAACAACATCTTCCGGCAACTCTACCACACCCGCAATCAACTTCCAACAAGGGTAACCTCCCACCCAATTATCGGGCCGCCAAGGCATACTCAAACTCACTGTTACCAAACAAGCTTTTTGCGGTCGATACCCGGATTCTAACTTTTTAATAAACACCGGATCGGTAATTGTTGCAGTCAATCTTTGACCATGCTGCGTGACAATAGATCCTTTCCATTTATTACCACCTTCCTTTCTTTTTATTGGCTCGTTTACCGTAAATTTTACTGCTTTGACTAATTGCAAAGTTAGGCGATCGCACGTTGGCAAAGACTGCATATATTCCACCGTAACATATTGAAAATCGTTGTGCAAAATATATTCTTGACTGTTGCAATATTTCAGCAAATATGCTGGCGTAACTTTCCCTACTTGCCGCCATTCTCCCGGTACAACAGAAAGATTTTCACAAGAAAAGCCAAAGTCCGGTCCCGTCTTGGCCAGAGGAATTTCTAGAACATCTAACAACTCGGGTTCATGTCTATTTATCAGCCACATTTCTTTAGGAATTCGGCCATCTGGTAAGTCGGAAACAGGACGCACCCACTTACCTTGAAGTTCATTAATTCCGGCGATGCACCTGTCGTGGTTTTTCCAGGAATTAGCGAGACAAATTATCTGAGTCATGGGATTTTAGATTTTAGATTCTCCTATTAGATCCCCGACAAATTCTGCTAATTAGGGGTTCTGGGTATACAATCAAAGATGATTAATGCTGACATTTTTCCATTTATCGCTGAGATATTCAGCAACTAAGCGGCGGTGACAATTATGAGGTTTTGGTTCGCTACAAAGCAGACACGCACAGTCCATAATATCCGATGAAACCTTCTGTTCAATTTGTCGATAGCCCATCAACTCCAAAAACTTCTGTTCATAAACATCCCAATCTCCGTTTTTCTTTTTATAATCATCCAAAATCTCTTGAGTCGGCGCTAAATCCAGAAGGTGAACGTACTCAATATTGCCAATTGTTCGCAAAAAATACTCTAAATCTTTCCGCTTAGCAAAACCCGCCAACTGCGACACATTATTCAGCCGCGTATCTATCACCCTGCGGACTCCCGCTTTCATCAAAGTATCAAAAAACTGCTCGGCGCTTTTTTGAGTAAAACCAATAGTAAATAAATTAATTGCTTTTTTTTGTGACATAAGCGATTTCCAATCCGTGACGATAATAAGCTGTTTCTAAATCAACTATTTGCTGTTTTACTTGAGGCTCTAATTCAAACAAACTTAGCTGAATTGGCTCATGATTTTTTTTGCCTTTGTTAAACTTGCTCAAAAGTCTTTCTTCTAAATGCTGGTGCGATTCTAACTTGCCATCTGACAGAATGTGATTAATTTGTAAATTAAACTCTCTGACTTGGTGGCAGACTAAAATAGTCCGATGACAAGTAATCGGGTCTTTTTCCGCACACATTAAACTGATTTTATAATTGGCTGCGTTTTTGAGCAAGCGCTGAATTCCTTGGGAAAATAGAGGAGTTGCTGCTATGCGATCGTATAAAGCTTTACCGCTAGTATCGTAACAGCTTAAATCCTCCGGCCTCGCGCCCAACTCTTTGCCTAAAAAAACATATTGAATGCCGACCCTTGACAGTGAAGCATTAATTTCTGATTTATTAAAATGAGGTAAATAACGGCTGAACGGATGCGATCGCACGTCCGCAACTGCTGTAATTCCGTGTTTTTGCAGCAGCAAAACAAACGCTTCAATACTCAGATTGGAGTGTCCGATCGTAAATAATTCCATTGCTTCGATCTTGCTATTCAGTGTTTGCGTTGCAGATGAGTTTGTGTAGTCAGATTGTTTTAATCTATAGACTTCAACCTGTTGGTTTTTTTACCAAATTTTGAATCAAAATTTGCACGGCTAGCAGCATCAAACCCACCGCCGCCATAGCAAAAACACCAGTCCCCAAAGCAGCCATTCCTACTACCAAAGTTCGCACGGCTACCGAAATTTTAATCGCAGTAATATTGTCCGAATGAACTGGCTTACTTGCAAAACTTTGAGCGATCGACATAGTTAGGGCGTACAAAGGTACCGCAAAGCTGCCCGCCATCAGTGAACCAGTCAGGCACCGCAATACCGTCGGCGACTTTGGCGGCAAAGCATCCTCAGCAGAACTTGGAGGTTGAGAACTAGAATTAGGATTAGTTAAATCAGCCATTGCGATTTTAGATTTTAGATTTTAGATTTTAGATTTTAGATTTCTGGTTAATTAACCAAAATTAAAATCAGTGTTTCATGGCATTTTATCAGTTCTTCGAGCTCAATAGACTCTCCGCAAAGTTAGATTCATCTTGACAATCGCCTGTTAGACGCATTTAACTCGGATTGCGATCGCACCCTCTTCGATTTACACCCTCGGAATCGGCGCTTTTACATCATTTTCCTCCGAAAAAATCCGAATCCCAGTATTGCTAAACTGTGCTACCCAAAAATCCAAATCTGGAGAAGCGATCGCACTTTTAACCCGTTCCAAAACCTGCTGAGCCTGCTCAGGAGACTCCGCCAGGGCAAACACCGTCGGTCCGGAACCCGACATCATCGTGCCCAAAACCCCCGCCGACTCAAAAGCCTCCCGCAACTGCAACACCTGCGGGTAAACGGGCAAAGCAACTTTTTCTAAATCGTTGTGCAGCAATTGACCAATTTTCGATCGATCTTTTTGGGCGATCGCCCCCACCATCGGGCCTGAATGCAGCCGTTGCCGGCGGCACTCCAAATCTTCCGCTGCACAATAGGAACTACTGAACTGCTGGCGATAAGTTTGATACGCCCATGCAGTAGAAATACTGAGATTGCGGTACTTCGCCAACACCACAGAAAAGCCCCCCAAATCAGGCAGAGGTGACAGTTTGTCCCCGCGACCGGTTGCCAAAGCCGTACCTCCAGCAATGCAAAAAGGCACATCCGAACCCAAAGTTCCTCCCAACTCTTGCAACTCCGACTGAGTAAGTCCCAATTGCCACAGCAAATCCATCCCGACTAAAACCGCAGCCGCATTTGCCGAACCGCCGGCGAGCCCTGCCGCCACCGGAATCTGCTTGTGAATGGCAATCTCGACTCCGCCGTATTTCGCCAAAGCATCGGGGAATTGCTTCGCCAACAAATCCGCCGCCCGGTAGGCCAGGTTATTCTTATCAGGAGGGACTTGCGGGTGATCGCAGCGCACGCGAATCGTGTCCGTACCAATCGCGCGCAAGTCAATTCGATCGGCTAAATCTATGCTTTGAAGTACCATCGCCAGTTCGTGATATCCGTCGGGGCGATCGCCTATGATTTCCAAATACAGATTGATTTTTGCTGAAGCTAGCAGAGAATATGAACGCATAGGTGATTAAGCCGCAGGTGAAATAAACCCCTGGTTGAAATTAATTGACACCAGTCCGAGTCCATTTTCTCACAACTCAAAGGAAATATTATGCAGGAAATGTGGAAAAATTTTTTTACTTCCGGGCCATTTATTCCTCACGGCCACTGCTATCTCTGGCATACCCCGTTAGTCTGGCTTCACCTTACCTCAGATTCTATCATTGCACTCGCATATTTTTCGATCCCAATTACATTGGTTTATTTTATTTCCAAACGCGAAGATTTGCCCTTTAATTGGATCTTTGCCCTGTTTGGAGCCTTTATCGTCGCCTGTGGCATCACTCACATATTTGAACTCTGGACACTTTGGCATCCTACCTATTGGCTTTCAGGAACAATGAAAGCAATTACTGCCTTTATTTCATTTGCTACAGCCATACTTTTAGTAGACTTAATGCCTCAAGCCTTAGCACTTCCCAGTCCCGCACAGTTAGAATCCGCCAACCGACTTTTAGAATCGGAAATTGTCGAGCGCCAATTAGCCGAAGCTGCACTACAAAAAGCTAAAGAAGAATTAGAAATTAGAGTTGAGGAACGCACCGCAGAGTTAAAGTCTCAAACTCAACAGCTAGAATTGGCAAACCGACTCCTAGCATCGGAAATTGTCGAGCGCCAATTAGCGGAAGCTGCACTACAAAAAGCTAAAGAAGAATTAGAAATCCGAGTTGAGGAACGCACCGCAGAGTTAAAGTCTCAAACTCAACAACTAGAACAAGCATTGTCTGAATTGAAGCAGGCTCAATCCAACCTAATTCACAGCGAAAAAATGTCCTCTTTAGGGCAATTGGTCGCTGGGATTGCTCACGAAATCAACAATCCGATTAACTTTATTTACGGCAATGTTACTCCCGCTAGCGAGTATGCCAATAGTTTGCTAGAACTGGTGAATCTCTATCAAGAGCAGTATCCGAATCCCCTACCCGTAGTTCAAGAAAAAATCAAGTATGTAGATTTAGATTTTATCATTTCTGACCTGCCCAAAATATTAACTTCTATAAAAAACGGCGCCGAGCGAATTTTTGGTATTGTCAAGTCGCTGCGAATTTTTTCTCGCCATGACGAAGCAGAAATGAAATTAGCCGACATTCACGAAGGAATTGACAGCACACTGATGATTTTGCAAAGCAGATTGAATGCTAAGCCCGGTTTGGCGAAAATTCAAATTATCAAAGAATATGGCAATTTACCGCAAATAGAGTGCTATCCGGGACAGCTAAATCAAGTGTTTATGAATATCCTGGCTAATGCTATTGATGCTTTAGAAGATGACAGCCACAGCGAGGCGATTGCAGCCAATGAAGCTAATCGTCCCCTAATCAAAATTTCTACCAAACTTTCAGACAGTGAAGCGGTAGAAATCCGAATTAGCAACAACGGGCCAGAAATAACTGAAGCGGTGATGAACCAGTTATTTAATCCTTTTTTTACCACTAAACCAGTAGGCAAAGGCATAGGATTGGGTTTATCGATCGCCTATCAAATTATCACAGCAAGACATAAAGGTGAATTGCAGTGTATTTCTGCACCGGGGCAAGGTGCGGAATTTATTATTAAAATTCCGATTAGCCTACAATAATGCTTTAAAAAATTACAAAAAACCTACATCCAACTGTTAGCAGTCAAGCCGAAGAGTCCTTATTCATAAAAAACACAATACCCCAATACCCGAATTATTAAACAAGTCTGGCATCTAACAAAATTGTGAATTTTAAACATCGGACAGCATATTATTACTCAAACTTACCCATTGAGCCACGCTTAAATCTTCAGCGCGAGATTGAGGATTTATCTGTAACTCTTCTAACAACTGAACGAGTTTATCTAAATCCACAGCCCCTTTCAAATTATTTCGCAGCATCTTGCGCTTGCTACCAAAACCCAACTTAACTAAATTTTCCAAATAGCGCGGATTAACCGCCGCAGTTTCTATTTGTCTGGGAAGCAGCCGCACCACAGCGGAATCGACTTTTGGTGGCGGAAAAAAGTCTTTAGAGGGCACATCGCAAATTAACTCGCATTCTGCTAAATACTGCACCCGCACCGACAAAGCGCCAAAAGCTGTCGAACCCGGTTTAGCGTAAAGCCTTTGGGCTACTTCTTTCTGCACTAACAGCACGATCGCATCGAAGGGTTTAGCAGCAGGAACAGATATCGTTCCCAGCAGTTTTTGCAGGATCGGGCCGGTAATATTATAAGGAATATTGGCAACAACTTTATTGGGATTTTGGAATTTGGGAAAGGCTGTTAGTTCAGCATCTAAGTCCATTTCCAGGATGTCGCCTTGCAGCAATAAAAAATTGTCGGTTTTGCCGAGTTGTTTGGCTAGCTTGAGACACAAATCTCGATCGATCTCCACAGCAACAACAGACTCAGCCGCAGGCAGCAAACGCCGAGTCAGAATCCCCGTACCCGGCCCAATTTCCAGGACGCGATCGCGATCCAAAGAAGCCGCTTTCACAATCTTATCTAAGGCTTTCTCGCTTTTGAGCCAATGTTGAGCAAACTGTTTTCGGGGTCTGGTCGATCGCATTTTTTGAATTTTTGGAGAAATCTTAGCCTGTCATTCTATCACAGCTCAATATCTCTTCCCAACCTACGGTGATGTTTATTTTTGTTAACAGGGGTTGAATTAACCAAAAAAATTGGGCACTATAATAAAGATAAACGATAAAAAATAAATTTATTTCTTCCCAATTCCCAACAGCACGACACGTAAGTCACGCAGACACGGATAGCTGTTTTTCCAAATAACCAATAACAAATAACCCATAACAAATAACCAATAACCAAGAACCAATTACCACTTCCCCAAAAATGAAATTCCAACGAGTATTTGGTACATTACCCAAAATCACAGCCAGCGCCCCCGGCAGAGTAAACCTGCTGGGCGAACACACAGACTACAACGATGGATTTGTACTTCCAACGGCGATTCCCCAGCGCACCACAGTACAAATCGGCTTCAGCAGCGACGATCGGCACCATTTTTATTCAGCAGAATATGACGAACTCATAAATTATTCAGACGAAGATACCATACCGCAAAAATTCGTCACTTATATCTGTGGCTGCCTGAGACTTTTAGAAAAAGAAGGATACAAAATACCGCCAATAAATCTCTACATTACCTCGACTGTGCCGATCGGAGCCGGTTTGTCCAGCAGCGCCGCTTTAGAAATAGCAACCCTCAGAGGAGTGCGCGCCCTGCTGAACCTCCCCATAGACGACGTGCGGCTAGCTCAAATCGGACAGCAAGTCGAAATCCGATATGCCGGCTTGAACTGTGGCATCATGGATCAAATGGCGTCGAGTTTAGCAGACACCAACACCATGCTATTGATCGACACCCGCAGCCTCGAATGTCGCCCGATACGTTTTCCCGCAAACACAGAAATTTTAATAATTGACAGCGGCGAAAGCCACCAACTAGCAGCAGGAAGCGGCTACAACCAGCGACGCGCCGAGTGTGAGGAATCCGCGCGGATATTGGGAGTTAAAGCTCTTAGGGATATCGCCGACCCCCAAGCTGTCGAAGTATTGCCGGAACCCCTCAGAAGACGAGCACGGCACGTGGTTACTGAAAACAACCGCGTACTCGAAGCGGTAAAATCTTTGCCAGCAAAGCGTTTTGGCGAATTAATGAATGCTTCCCATGCCAGTCAGCGCGACGACTACGAAGTTTCGGTGGCGGCAGTAGACACGCTGGCGGCAATCTTGCAGTCAATTCCGGGAGTCTTCGGCGCAAGGCTGACGGGCGGAGGTTTTGGCGGTGCTTGCGTAGCCCTGGTGGAGATTGGGAAAGCGGGTGTTATCGCCTCTGAGGCGATCGATCGCTACCAGCGCGCGGGTTATACCGGCCGCGTTTTGGTTCCCGAAATTAAAGTTAATTCTTAATTCCCGAACTATCTCCCGACAGGGAAGGCCACCGCACAGTCACGATGACCGAATCCTCCTCGGCAGACCAATAATGAGGCACTCCCGGCAGCCAGAGAGCATAATCTCCTTCGCGAGACAGCAAGATTTCTTGTTCGGGAAATTGCAGGCGAAACCGCCCTTTTACCAGGATAGAAAGCGTCGTGGCTGCCGCATTTACCGCCCACTGAGTCCTACAATCTCCGGCGGGGTGAGTGCCCCATTTTACCTCTAAAACAGAAGTCGATCGCGGGTCATGTTCAGGCGTCATAAAATGACCCGCAAACCACCCCCCGCGACTTGCACCTTCAGCGCCCGCATTTCCAAAAACCACTTCTGAGGACATCAGCTAATCAGGTAAACAACAAAGATGGTTAGATCTGACATCTTGCACCATTTTCAATAAGCTTTTTATGGGCGGGCAGGATGCCCACCCCACAAGAAATTCACTTT
>JAICRN010000413.1 GCA_025937335.1 Microcoleus sp. TY_ISSM_2_bin.22 | reverse complement strand
CCGTGTGCAATTCGTCAATAAATAGGACAATTTGCCCGTCGGAATCGATGACTTCCCGCAGGACAGATCGCAACCGTTCTTCAAATTCGCCCCGGAATTTTGCCCCAGCAATTAAACTGCCCATGTCGAGGCTAAATAGCTGGCGATTTTTCAAAGATTCCGGTACGTCGCCGTTGACAATTCGCTGCGCTAAACCTTCGGCGATCGCAGTTTTTCCCACTCCGGGATCGCCAATTAACACTGGATTGTTTTTTTGGCGGCGGGAAAGAACTTGTACCACGCGCCGGATTTCCTCGTCGCGGCCGATTACTGGGTCGAGTTTGCCGGCTTTGGCGGCTTCTGTCAAATCGCGGCCGTACTTGCTGAGGGCGTCGGAGTTAGCTTCGCCATCTTGATCTTGGGCTTTAGCGTTGCTGCGGCTGCCTTTCCCCGTTTCGGAATTTTTTTCTTGGGCTTTAGCAGTGGCGCGGAAAGATTTGATTGCTTCTTCGAGTTTTGGTCGATCGATCGTACCGGCTGGGGGTTTGCGATCGTAACCGGGCCTGCCCGGCGGGCCGTCGCCTTTTGTCAGCAACCTGCGGCCGACTCGTTCGTCTTCTACTAAGCCAATTAATAAATGTTCAACGGCGATAAAATTATCTTGCCAAGTCGCCCTGGTGGCCTCGGCAACATCTAACATCACTTCTAAGCCGCGGCCGAGGTATAGTTGGTCAGCGTTGGCAACTCTGGGCTGTCGTTTGGCAAAAGCATCTAACTGCTGGGCAAAGCGGGCGGCATCGACTCCAGCTTTGCTGAGAATGCTGTTGGCCTGGCCTTGCTGTTCGAGAAGGGCGATGGCTAAATGTTCAACCTCTAGCTGCTGATTGGCAAAGCGGCGGGCTACATCCTGGGATTTGACAATCGCTTCCCAGGCTTGATCTGTAAATTTGCTAGGGTCTGTTGGCTGCACGTTGGTTCCTCGCAATCAAGGGGATTCCTGTTGTTATCCGTTAATACATCGTCTCACAACCATCATAATCTTTAAACAGGATTATGAATTTATGAGTGCGGTTAACTAAGGCGGAACTTGTGACCTAATTGACCTCTTGCAAAAGCTTACACTCCGCAATCCACCCCAAATTTTGGTGCGTTCAGACCGACTCTGGCGATTCCCTTCGGGATAGGTTCGCTGGCCGTACTTATAAAAATATTGCCAGAAACAAGATTTTTTATCGGCTGAGATTTATGCTATTTCCGACTTACCAATTTCTAGTATTTTTCCTAATTATTTTTAGCGCGATCGTCTCTGTCAAACCCCAAGTCGAGTTGTATAAAATTGTCTTGTTAGTTTCCAGTTTATTATTTTATTCCTTTTGGAGTTTAGACTTTCTCTTGCTCCTCGTTTTCTTTACTGTCTGCAATTATATCATTCTCCGGGTTCTCGGCAACGGTAAATATAAAAAAATTGCTTTCATCTCCGGTCTAATTTTCAACATTGCCTATCTCGGTATCTTTAAATATTGCAACTTCTTTGTAACTTCTTTATTTGAGGTACTGAACCAGCTACAAATTCCAGCCAGCTTTCAAGTTGTGCAAATAATCGCCCCCGTCGGCGTGTCGTTCTACACTTTTAGAACGATTTCTCATTTAATCGACTGCTACCAGCAAAAAATCCCCTGTCCGAAATTTGTAGACTATGCCGCCTACATTACCTACTTTCCGCAAATTGCCTCCGGGCCAATCTCGCGAGCTCGCGAATTTTACTCGCAGCTAAATTCCCCGGAAAAGTACGACTATCAAATCGAAGAAGTTATAGTTTTGATTTTATCTGGACTCTTCAAAAAATATACTTTATCGAGTTTTTTGTTTAACTTCACTGAATTGCCATTCAAAGTCCCCCAGCAGTACAGCAGCATCGATTTAATCCTGGCGGCAATTTCCTATTCCTGTTTAATTTACGTAGATTTCAGCGGCTATTCAGATTTAGCCAACGGCATCTCCTGTTTGCTGGGTTTTAAACCCATTGCCAACTTTAATATGCCATACCGATCGCTCAGCCTGCAAGAATTTTGGAAAAGGTGGCACATCAGTCTTTCCGAGTGGCTGAGGGATTACGTTTACTTTCCCTTTGGGGGTAACAAATACGGCAAGTTGAGGAAGTACGTAAATTTACTGATGACAATGGCGATCGGTGGATTGTGGCACGGCGCAGGTTTAAACTTTATTTTCTGGGGAGCAATTCACGGTTTAGGATTAATTGTCAACCATTTATGCAAAGATATCCCCCAAGCTATTCACTTTAAATTAGACTATGCCTTTCCCAGATTTGCTAAATTTTGCAGTTGGTTGTTAACATTTAGTTTTGTTACTTGTAGCTGGGTATTTTTTGGCACTCCCAATTGGGAAACTGCGGTGAGTTTTTTTGAAGGAATTGTCCATCCTGCCGTCGCCACTTTTCAATTTAACTTTTGGCAATTGTATTTAGTAATTGCAGTCATCGGCGCGATTAACTTCTGGGGCGATCGCCTCTCCCAACTATTGCAAACCGTACTGTCATTAAAAAACATTTTCTTTCGGGTTGTCTTAGTTTCGCTGCTCGTGTATACTATCTTGATGTTGGGGCCGAGTACCGTTCCGCCTTTTATTTACTTTAATTTCTAAGAAATATGAAAGACCGGGAAATTTTGCTGATTGTTACTTCTGTAATTCTCACTTTAATATTTTCAAACTTATCATTATTTCTGAAAAGCTTCGCTTCAACTCCTTTCGCCAGTCCAGAAATTAAACAAGCCGCCCGCCAGATTGAAATAGACGGTTTCAGAAAATCCGAACAAGATTTTTGGAGCCAAATTAAAGATATCAACTTCGATAGCCTCCCCCAAAAATCAGAACTTCCTCCTGTCAAAACCGCAACAAAAGCGGCAATTGCGCCCCAAAAACCTGCTAAAAAACCCACTCCAGCTAAACCCAAGCTGACCAGACCTTATCGCAAATTTTTATTTATTGGAGATTCCGTAATGTTCGACTTAGGAATTCAACTCCAGTACACTCTTAAGAAAAAATACAATATCTCGGATACAAAAATTGACTACAAGGTATCGACCGGATTAAATCGGATAGATTATTATGACTGGTATGCCAGAACTCGCCAAATTATTAATAATTACCAGCCGGATGTAGTGATTGTTTTGTTCGGGGCAAACGATCCTCAAAATATCACTGATTCTCAAGGAAAAGGTCGGGTTTTTATGACCCAAGAATGGCAAAAAGCTTATCAAGAAAGAGTTGAAAGATATGCAAATTTACTGGATTCGTCATCCGTAAGAAAAGTGTATTGGATAGGTCAATCGATACCTAAAAAAAGTTTTTATGTTAAAGCGTTTCCTGTCATGAACGATATTTATAAAACTGCCAGCAAATCTTCAGCAAAAATTGAATTTATTTCGACTTGGGAGACTTTTGCAAAAGGCGGAAAATTTGTTCCAGTAGTTGCTAATAAATCGGGTAAGCGAGGCTATGTAAAAAATAATGACGGGTTGCACTTTACCTCCCACGGAGCTCAAATTATCAGCGACTTAATCGTTGACGAAATGGTGACGGACAAAATATTAAAAGCTCCGACAAAGAAATGACTGTAGTAGGTTTGGTTGCGTGATCCTACCTAAAATTTTGACATTTGACCGATTATTGCAAAATTATATTATATTTAGTTGGGGATGCACATTTGCTTTGCTAAACCCGGTTTATAGGAAAAATAGGGGATTTCCTCAGGAGAAATTTACTTGTGAAACCGCGTTTCTAGCTCCCTATGCGTCCCGGAAGAATATTGACAAAAACCAGTAGTAGATGTAAAGTTGAATAAAGCATAAAATAACGGCGTCAATATCTAACAATTGTCATGGCGACAAATTATGACGAGCAATCAGTGGAAAGTCGATCGCACTAGCATCCCTGAGTCAATCGGGTGCAGCGGCACAGCGCTAATCTTCATTCTCACTAAATATACTCAACCCTGGCAAAGAATAAACATACTTGAAAAAACCCTGCAACAGTGCGGGATCGAGCCTTTTGCTGAAGTTGTCGGCGTACCGAAAAGCGGAATATTCAGAGAAAATATACCCGAATCCGTCAGAAAACCGCATCCGAATTTGCTGTTTCGCGCTTTGGGGATTCAGGCATTGGGGAAGGTGCGAGATGAGCTGATATCAAGTGAGAGAGCGGCTAGAGCAAGTGATTTTAGCAAAAATCTGCTGGCGGCGTTAGAACAGGAAGCGGTAGGGGGATCGACTCCTTTAATCCGGTGGTCTGCGGCTGTTACTATTAAGTCAATTTGGTTGGATGAAGCAGAGCAACGACAAGGCAAGGAATGTGCTGTTAATGTCACAATCAATGCAGGGGAAATTGAGCGGCTGGTTGTAGAAGAGCAAATTAAACTGTTAGAAATCAACAAATTTGCTTTGGGCGACAGTAGAAATGACAGCAGTAAGGAATATGAGAATTGTCTCGATTTTTGGGTGTACGGCCCTAGCTGGCTGCTGCCGGGCCTGCCAATGGATTGCGAGGAATATTTGTTTTGGATCGAGAGAGTATTTGCTGCGATCGCACTTACGGGCCCGTACAAATTGAATGCCAAAAAAGATGCAGCAGTAACAAACTTTTTGGAAGTTGCGGAAAATAATTTTAATGACTTGGAATTCTCCAAAATACTTGCCAAAATTTTTGAGTTCCTGCACCACCCGGAAGCCAGAGTCAAAAATCTAGCTGCAATTATTTTAGAACCTTACAAAGACAAGCTTGACCGAAAATCAGCGCAGATTCTGACAGCGCTAGTATATAAATTTAATGTAGTAAAATATCAGCCCTTAGAATGTCTGACTATTCCCGAAATAGAGGAGTGCAAAGCGTCACTGTATCTAGATAAAAGGGAAATTGACAAGGTGTATAGTGAGGCTTTGTCGCTGTGCGGCGATGGGGATGTCGAAATGGCAAGTTTCTTGTCGGCTAAACAGAGGGAATACCAAAATACTGTAGACGAGCAGATCAACAATCTCAGCAAGTTAGTTAAGTCGATCGTAGATTGCCAGAGCTTGTTAGATGCTAATAGGGAACTTTTGTATTTGACTATAGAGCGGCTGCAAAAATGGGATTACACCCTAGGCCATAAACTGTCTGTGCACCGCAAGAAACTCCAAAATCTCAGTTTTGACAAAAGCACCTCCGAGCAGTGCATAAACCTCGACAACGAGCTAAATTATATCAGAGAGTCTTTGCAATATACTTTGTATGAAGTCACATCAAAAATTAACAGTCTAATTAGAGATTTAGAACTGTCTGTGTCTAAAAATAACAAGACTGCAACAGATATGTTTAAGTGGACGTGGGTATTGTTCGGGGTGTGGTTTTCAGTAGGGCTGCTCTTGTATTTATCGGATTCAGTGATTAACTCGATATTCACCGTCAGCTACAAAAGCGAATTTGTAGTTTATTGGACTATTTTCTTTATTGTGATGGTGGTATTTTTGTTATTATT
>JAICRN010000530.1 GCA_025937335.1 Microcoleus sp. TY_ISSM_2_bin.22 | reverse complement strand
CTTTTTAATGTAGAAAGTAACTCTACCGCTTCTAACAAGTTAGATTTTCCTTGAGCGTTGTTTCCTACTAAAATGGTTTTGGGAGCGTCAAACGCTACCTTTTGATCGAAGTAGTTCCGAAACTGCCGTAGGTGCAGCGTTTTCAAATACATAATATTAGTAATCTGTAATCGGTAATTAGTAATTAGTAATTAGTAATTGGTAATTGGTAATTGATAACTGATAATACAGTCACCGTATGGTGCAGGGGCCGGCGCACCTTAAAGGCTTGCAACCGCGAGCGTTTGCGATTGCGATTTTCGGGGAGCGTTGCGTTCGCAATCACATTATAACTAAGCAATAAATATTTTATTTTGACACACAATCTATTTAGCCTTCATCCCAATGACTTTCGCTGCTATCCAGGGGTTTTGAACCCCTGGCGAATGTTGAGAATTGCGCCAATGCCAGCGGTATAACGAATAATGAAACATCGCTCATTATCCGTCAGCCGTTAACACTATTTTCGAGTTTTGTAAAAGCGCACGAACAGTTTTTCCATTTCAATCCAGACAAACATGAGCGCACTAAAGCCGAAGCAAACCAGCAACTCAAACGGCGTTAAATAATGAGTGCCAAAAAATGTTCTTAGAGGCGGAACGTAAATCAGCATCAATTGCAAAGCAGTAGTAACAATTACAGCTCCCCACACAAAAAGATTAGTAAAGGGGTTTAACTCGATAGTTAGCTGAGTGTTAGACCGAATTGCGATCGCGTGCCCCATTTGCGCCAAACAAAGAGTTGTAAACACCATTGTTTTCCAAGCATCTGGATTGCCGTGTCCGGGAGCGTGAGTATGTCCGTAAGCCCAGGACATCATGGCGATCGTCAAAATTGCAAAAATAATCCCGACGCGAATCATATAAGAACCCAAACCCCGCGCAAAAATACTTTCTCGCGGACTGAAAGGAGGCTTTTTCATCACGTTCGGTTCCGCCGGTTCCACGGCCAAGGCCAAAGCGGGAACGCCATCTGTTACTAAGTTCATCCACAAAATTTGCAGCGGAGTCAGCGGGACTCCTCCCAAACCCATTAAAGGTGCGGCGGCAATTGTCAAAACTTCGCCGATGTTGCTACCCAAAATGTATTTAATAAAGCGGCGAATGTTGGTATAAACCACTCGCCCTTCTTCAGCGGCGGCGACAATAGTTGCGAAATTGTCGTCGAGGAGCACCATATCGCTAGCTTCTTTGCTGACATCGGTGCCGGTAATCCCCATTGCGATGCCGATATCGGCTTGTTTCAAGGCGGGGGCGTCGTTAACGCCGTCGCCGGTCATTGCGACAAATTTGCCCCAACTTTGCAAAGCTTGGACAATCCGCAATTTGTGTTCTGGGGAGACGCGGGCGTAAACGCTAACGTGTTCGACTTGCTGTTTGAGTTCTTCTTGGCTGAGCTTTTCTAATTCTTGACCGGTGAGAACTCGATCGCCCTCTCTAGCAATACCTAAATCGTAGGCGATCGCCTTTGCTGTCAACTGGTGGTCTCCTGTAATCATCACCACCCGAATGCCTGCATCGCGGCACTTCATCACTGCTTCCCGCACTTCCGGGCGCGGGGCGTCCAGCATACTGACGAGTCCCAGCCAAATCATGTCTTGTTCGCTGGTTTCGTCAGAACCTTCGGGCGGCAAGTTTTCCCAGAGTTTGTACGCAAATCCTAGAACTCGCAAACCGCGGCTTGCCATGTTGTTGTTTTCCGCGAGGATGCGATCGCGTATTTCCTGATTTAAAGGTTGTACTCGATCGCCGACAACAATGCCTTTGCAGCGCTCTAAAGTCAACTCTGGAGAACCTTTGGTCAGCATCAAATAATTCGGCTGCTGTCCTTCTGCTGCTGCGGGAAATCCCGAATGTCCCGATCGTCCCGGCACTTCGCAAATCACGCTCATCCGCTTGCGTTCGGAAGAAAAAGGAAATTCCGCCGTTCGCTGCAGCAATTGAGACTGTTTTTCCTTATAAATACCTGCTTTTGCAGCTAAAGAAAGCAGAGCTCCCTCCGTGGGGTCGCCCAAAATCTTCCATTCTTGCTGTTCTTGTTGCAATACTGCGTCGTTGCAAACTGCACAGGCAATTAATAAAGATTCGAGTTCTGGATATTCCTCTAAATTATTAATTTGGGCTGATGTATGGAGATCGGTAAAATCTCCGATCGGAGCATAGCCGTCGCCTCCAATGCCGACAGTGCAGTCGCCCGTAGACACTAGCTGAACTACCATTTTATTTTGAGTCAGAGTACCTGTTTTGTCTGAACAAATGGTAGTAACCGATCCCAAAGTTTCCACTGCAGGAAGTTTGCGAATCAGGGCGTTTCGCTTCACCATCCGCCTAGTTCCGAGTGCCAGAGTAACTGTCACGACTGCGGCGAGTCCTTCGGGAACCACAGCCACAGCCATACTGAGAGAAACTTTTAACAGTTCTGGAAACCTGCTGGTATCGAACCCGATGCCGCCGTTTTTGAAGGTAATCATGCCCCCGATGACGACAACTGCGACTAGGGCTAGGGCACCGGAGACTAGAACATTTCCCAACTGGCCCATCCGCTGTTGCAGGGGAGTCGGTTCGCTTTCTACTGACTGAAGCATGGCGGCAATTTTGCCCAATTCCGTTTGCATTCCGGTGTTGGTGACGATCGCCTTTGCCCGTCCCTGAACAACTTCTGTGCCCTGAAAAATCAGGTTGAGCCGATCGCCCAAGGAAGCATCTTCTGGAAGTTCTAGATCGGCTTGCTTGGTAACGGCTAAAGCTTCTCCTGTCAAAGCAGATTCTCTGACTTGCAAGGTGGAAGATTCGATCAAGCGTCCGTCTGCTGATACTTTTACCCCAGCCTCCAACAGCATCACGTCTCCGGGTACGAGTTCTTTTGCTGCTATTTCGGAAGTTTTGCCGTCCCGCAGGACTCTGACTAGGGGGGAAGCGAGGTTTTTGAGGGCTGCGAGGGCTTTTTCAGCACTTTGCTCTTGGAAATAGCCGAGAATGCCGTTGAGTATGACGATCGCAAAAATGGCGATCGCATCTTTGGGAAAAGTATTCGACTGGATGTCCAAAAAAGCCGAAATCACGGCCACACCCATCAGCATCAACAACATGATGTTGGTGAACTGATCGACAAAAATCGACCACGGACTGCGGCCTCCGGTTTCTTCTAGTTCGTTGGGGCCGTATTGCTGCAAGCGTTCTGACACCTGTTGGCTGCTCAATCCAGCGTCTTTGTTGCTGCTTAGCTGCTTGAGAGTTTTGTCAATTGCTACGGTGTGCCAAGAAGAGGGAGAAGTTGAAGACATAAATTACGATCGAGCATGGGGCATAAAGGTGGTTGCGGCCGGACAGCTACAGCCGATCCGTGTGGCTGATGGCAGTGAGAGAGTTTTTAGTTTTGAGTTCTGAATAAAAAACTGTTTCACTTAGGACTCGTATGGGGCGGTTCGATGCCGGGGAAGCAGCAAGCTTTCAACTTCACTGCATCTGGCGGTTCGATCGCGCCGTTTGTAGACCTACCGCTGATAGCACTTATCCACCTTAACTAAAAATTAGCAATTTCTTCGGCTTTTACCCAAAGCCCAACGGCTGAGTTTAGTCTTTTAAATGGCGCTATTTTCGGCAAAAGCTGTGGCTGTGGCGATCGGGGTCACAATTTATGGGATTTTACTCGCCTAATTCTGCCTGCCTCCTGGATCGAGCATAATTTTTGCTTTTTTCGCTATTCCCAACGGCTTGTTTGAGCAAAACTTTAATTTGCTTAACTCTTTTTAACAATTTTGTTTTCCGTGGGAAAGCCTAAAGAGGCGATCGACGCGAGGGTTCGGGGCGGCCCCACCTCCACAGCAAGGGCTACAGAACCAGACTACTTGTTGTTCGCGGCAACAGCGCATCTACCGCAGGAAGTAGAATTTGCCGCCTTCGCCCCACCCAGATTTACCTTTTAAGAGAGATAAGGTTTTGTAATAATTTGTAATAAACAAAGGCGGGCGAGCGTTGTATAAAGGTTATCAGAGGGTTGAAACGACAGGCTAAAGTTAACAAAAACACTGATTAACAAGGTTTGTCGCATCTCATAAAAGGTGTAAAATTTTCTAAGGTTTGTTAAACGTCCGTTGCAATGTAACAATATTACAGGTAGCGGAAAGGGAGAGAACGAGCCGGCCAGTGCAGTAGCTGGCGTAAAGCTTCAACCCTTGCAGGTTTAAAAACCTGAACAAATTTAACTTAACGGTTTTATACCGCAACCAAACTCAATTAACTCAAGTAGGAGAGTTCTTTCATGTTTGACGCATTTACAAAAGTGGTTTCCCAAGCAGACGCCCGCGGCGAATTTTT
>JAICRN010000480.1 GCA_025937335.1 Microcoleus sp. TY_ISSM_2_bin.22 | reverse complement strand
CAGAGTGCCCTCAGTCTACTGGATTTGGAAAGCAGCCGACTTTCAAGAGCGGGAATCCTACGATATGTACGGCATAGTCTATGAAGGACATCCCAATCTGAAACGGATTTTGATGAACGAAGATTGGGTAGGCTGGCCGCTGCGGAAAGATTACATTTCCCCTGATTTTTACGAATTGCAAGACGCTTATTAAGTGAGTTTTGCGAGGGCGGGTTTAGAGCATAAAATTTGACTTTTGGGGTTAAGTTTTATGTGAAACTCGCCCTCTGTTTTTTTTATTAACTGGTTCCTAGGCTCTGCCTGGGAACCGATCTCTAGAGGCTCTGCCTAGTTTTAGGAGTAAAATATTGAATAATAACTTCTTTTTACATACTACATCACCAATTTCGAGATAAACTAAGGGCTGCTTATTCCTATCAGCTTTTCTATACTCATTCCAAATGCAAAGAATGCAGTTGTTGATATTCGTAAACTTCGTGACTACTGCCTCAATCCAGAACACGACGATGGCAAACACAAAGCGCGACTTTTTTCGTCAATTCTTGGGATGACGGCTGACAATGCTGAGGAATTGCGCCAAACTTTGCTTGAAATCATTCAAACAGACGAAGCTCAGTTAGGGAGGCGGGATGGGTTCGGGCAACGCTACATCTTAGATTTCACGATTGAATGGCAAAATAGAAGTGCAACCCTTCGGAGTGGCTGGATTATTGAGCATGATTCCGAGATTCCGAGATTAACAACCTGCTATCCTCTGTAGTGCGTGGAGGTAATAAGAGTGGCAAAGAATACAATTAAATTACTAGATGTCGTTGCATTGACAGTTGACCTTCCTGAATACAACCTGTGGCGCGGGCAAGTTGGGACAGTGGTTGAACTGTTGGCTGATGGTACAGCATTCGAGGTTGAATTTAGCGATCGCAACGGACGCACTTATGAATCGGTCGGGCTGCATCCAGAGCAAATAATGGTCTTGTATTTTGAGCCAGCATCACCTGATATTAAATCCGAAATGGTTACAGCATAAGCGGCACAATAACTTGCGGACTTTATAAAAAATTGGATTTCAGGTTGATAAGTGAAATAGCTAATAAACCTGCGATCTTTAATGATACCGTTTAATGGGTCAGCAAATTAAATAATCTGGTGGTTCATCAAAATGACGACTCTGACCGTAGAAATTCTTTGTTCTGAGGCGGCAATATTTTCAGCAGCCGAGTCTCAACACCCAGAACCTCTGCTTTATGGCATCACAGACGGAAAGGCTGTTGGGACATATTTAGAGCAAAAGTTTAGACTCTATCTCAAACAGCAGTATGAATTTATAGATGGTAATTCAGCAAACGGCATAGATTTCCCTGGCCTATTGGTTGACGTGAAGGTAACAAGCGTTAGGCAACCGCAGTCGTCATGTCCTTTCAAATCTGCAAGGCAAAAGATTTTTGGGCTGGGATATTCACTGATTATCTTTGTTTACGAAAAGACAGACAACAGTACGATCCGAAGTGCAACACTGAATATTTTGCATACAATTTACGTGAGTGCCGAAAGAACAGCAGATTTTCAAATGACCCGTGGAATTCGCAATATTTTAGACAACGAAGGCAATAAAGATGATTTGCTTGCTTTCATGTTTGACAAAAATCTACCTGTTGACGAAATTGAGGCAGCTAACATTGCCGACGAAATACTGAGAAACCCACCAGTGCAAGGTTTTTTGACTATTTCTAATGCGTTGCAGTGGCGACTTCAGTATGGAAGAGTCATTGAGCGTGCCGGACAACAGGAAGGCGTTATCGCAGTTTATAAATCTAACCGATGAGTTCCAACGATCGCAAAACAAAACTAGAATACGGGGATTTTCAGACACCGCTGGCATTAGCAGAGATGGTGTGCCGAAAATTAGTAGAACTTAATGTTAATCCTCGCACCATCATTGAGCCGACGTGCGGTATCGGTAATTTTATTCAAGCTGCTGCACGTTTATTTCCATACGCTAACAAGATTATCGGGGTTGAAATTAATCAAAATTACTTAAAAGAAGTCAGACTAAATAAGCTATTTTTTGATGAAAAATACGAGATTTGGCACGGAGATTTCTTTCAATTTGATTGGGAATCGTTAGTCGATAGGTGTAGCGAGCGGCTGCTTGTACTCGGCAACTTTCCTTGGGTGACCAACTCGCAACAAGGAACTATTGGGAGCGACAATTTACCTAAAAAAAATAACTTTCAAAGTCACATCGGCTTAGATGCTCTCACAGGTAAGAGTAACTTCGATATCTCAGAATGGATGCTGATCCATGCGATACAATGGTTGCAAAATCGTGACGCCACTCTGGCCATGCTTTGCAAGACTTCCGTGGCCAGAAAGTTATTGAGTTACATTCATTCAAAAAAACTTAATCTCGCTAGCTGTGCAACTTACAAAATAGATGCTAAAAAGTATTTTGATGCAAATGTTGATGCCTGTCTGTTATTCTGCAAGTTTGACTTAAGTTCACAAAACTACTTCTGCGATGTATTTAGCAGTTTAGAAAGTTCTGACGGACATCGAATCGGATATCACAAAAATCTCCTGGTTAAAGATATAGATTCTTTCAATAAATTGAGTAATTTATATGCTGTAAATTCAGGAACGAAATGGCGATCTGGTGTAAAGCACGACTGTTCGGGCGTTATGGAGTTTCGGAAAATTGATAATTTGTTTGTCAATGGATTTGGGGAAGCTGTCGAGCTTGAGGAAACTTATCTATTTCCGCTATTTAAAGGATCTGATGTTGCTCAAAATCGAATTAATACTACCGCTCGATATATCCTAATCACTCAAAAGTTCATAGGTGAATCAACCGAAAATATCAAAACTATAGCTCCTAAAACCGGACGTTATCTAGAGAAGTGCGGGCAATATCTAGATAATCGCAAAAGCAAAATTTATCAAAATAACCCTCGATTTTCGATTTTTGGAGTAGGCGATTATAGCTTCCAACCTTGGAAAATTGCGATTTGCGGGCTTTATAAAAAATTGGATTTTAGGTTAATCGGTGAAATAGCTAATAAACCTGCGATCTTCGATGATACTGTTTACTTTCTCAGCTTTGACAGCGAGAGAGTTGCACGTCAAACTTTTGAGCTTTTGAATTCACCGGCGGCAATTAACTTTTATTCAGCACTCGTATTTTGGGATGAAAAGCGCCCGATCAAATCCAGCATTTTAAATTGTCTGAATTTAGCACTACTAGCAGATTTGGAATTTGTAACCGCAGATGCACGCAGATAAACGCAGATAGATAGAGATATAATTGATATTATCGGTAATTCGGAAAACCTATGACTCAAGCTTTACCTAAGCTCGTAAACTTCGAGGAATTTGTGGAGTGGCTGCCAGAAAATTCGGCGGTACGCTACGAACTGCACAATCGAGATATTGTTGAGATTGTACAACCAGTAGGGGAACACGAAGAAGTTACAGGCTTTCTTACAGTCGAAATTGCTGTTCAAATTAATCATCTGGGATTGCCATACGGTATCCCCAACCAAGCGATAGTCAGGCCTCCTGAAAAAGATTCTGGTTATTTCCCCGATGTGTTGGTACTGAATCGCGCAAATTTGGCACACGAAACATTGTGGCAAAAACAATCTGTCCTCAGCTTGGGTGCATCGATACCTTTGGTAATTGAGGTTGTGTCAACCAATTGGCGCGATGATTACTATTTGAAATATGCTGATTATGAGGAGATGGGTATCCCTGAATATTGGATTGTGGATTATGCTGCGTTGGGCGGACGCAATTTTATTGGCAATCCCAAACAACCGACGATTTCTGTGTGTAATTTGGTTGATGGTGAATATCAAATCCTCAAGTTTCGAGAGAACGATCGGATTGTGTCGCAAACTTTTCCCGATTTAAACCTCACAGCAAACCAGATTTTTCAAGCTGGTTTAGTATAAGCTGAATTAAAATTTAGGCTTTCGGGCGGGCAGGATGCCCACCCCACAAGAGTTTATATTGCTTAAATTTAATCATTCCGCAAAGCTGCGATCGGATCTAAGCGAGCGGCATTCCGAGCCGGCAATACTCCAGCTAACAACCCGACGGTAAAAGATAGACCAAAACCTGCTGTAATCGACCATACAGAAACCACAAACGGAAATTTGAACGCTGTCGAGGCCCCAAAGGCGATCGCAATTCCCAACCCAATACCCGCCGTTCCCCCCACCGTGGAAACTAAAATAGATTCCGCCATAAATTGAATTAGAATTGCTGCATTAGTAGCGCCTACCGCTTTGCGAATTCCGATTTCCTTAGTCCGTTCCACAACAGACACCAACATAATATTAGCAATACCGATGCCGCCAACCACCAAAGAAATTCCGGCGATCGCTCCCACCATTACCGTAAATAAACCTATCACATTGCTGAAAGTATTAACGATCTCAGCTTGATTGACAACTCGAAAATCATCCGGTTGTGGCGGATAAATATTGTGGCGCAAGCGCATGATATTTTCCACTTGAAATTGAGCATCCGCTAAATCCGCTTCGCCCGCAGTTTCCAACCAAAAACCCGAGATCGCAATCCCCGCTAAAGAATTTCTCCCTACAATCCGCGAAGACATATTTTTCAGGGGAATATACACTCGATCGTCCTGATCGGTTCCCCCTACAGACCCCTTAGTTTCCATCACTCCAATGACCTTGTAGCGGTTTCCCTGAATGCGAATATCGGAGGATAGCGCATTAGCTCCGGCTCCAAAAAGTTCGTCCCGCACCTTAGAGCCGAGGACAACTACTGGCTCAGCAGCATTCAAT
>JAICRN010000756.1 GCA_025937335.1 Microcoleus sp. TY_ISSM_2_bin.22 | reverse complement strand
TTTGAGAACTAATTAACGAAGTATTCATTTGTAGCGCCTAATAATATTTCTTTTATTAAATGGATCATAATAGATCAGTTGTTCTGTGAGATGCTAGCAGGGTAAAAATTTATGATGAACTTTGTATTTCCCGCAGCGGTACAGGCTGCGATCGAGGCTGGCAAGTATGTACAAGTTTTTACATCTGCCGGAGTGCCGATCGGCATGGCGAGGGATGCAGCGACGGGACAGTTTGTGGCTCATGCGGTTGGCGCGATCGTCAACAATAGCCCGCTAGCGCCCTTAGTGTTGCCCGTGCAGCTTGTCATGAGTGGCTTGCAGATGTACCAAAACTATAAGGGCGTTGAAGCCGTCAAAGCTGATTTGGAGGTGCAGAGGCAGCAAATTCACATGGGCTTTCAAGCCGTCCAAGCCAGTATGGGAGTGCTGCAAGCGACAACAGCCGTCATTGGTGTGGGAACTTTCGCCGGGGTAGCCTTGTCAGCGGTGAATTTGCACCAGACATTGAAACTAAAAAAAGCGGTTGAAAAGCTGGAAGTTAAAGTAGAAAATGGTTTCATCAATTTAGAACAACTTTTGAAAGGTCAAGGCGCAGAAATTAAGCAATTAATTTCGGAAGTGGTTGCAGATATAAAATTTGAGAACCATCGCCTAGTCTTAGTGCGGGCTTACGGGTTATTTAATCAAGCAATTCAACGAATGCGATCGGCTTTGCAAATTCAAGACATTAACCGTCGCAATGCTGAAATTGATGCAGCGCGGGGGATGTTGTTTGAAGCTTTAGCAGACTACAGAAATCCGCATTTATTAGAAGAAACTTGTGCGGCGGGACAGTTGCGTCGGTTAGAGTGCAGTTGGGCGATCGAGCAAAGTATTATTGGCACGTATCAGGTGCAGAATGAATTTGGTGCTGCGGGCGATCGGCTTTCTCAGCTTCAACAACAAATCCGTCAAGATGGCTTAACAGTAATTGCCGACTGCGACTCAGACGAGGAATTAGATTTTCTCTTCCCAGAAATCACCCGAATTCACAATCACGATTTAGCTGCTTTAGACATTTGGCTTAATCAGATTGAATGGATTAAAGCTTTGCCCGAAATTGAGCTAAAACAGTTACAGAGTAAAGATTTTACTAATGCAAAGTTTTCATCAAGCGGTGATGAAAAATCAGCAACAACAGCTTCAGCAATACCGGATGAACAGTTATTTTATGAAAATTTGCGGCCCAAGTCTCATTTTTATGGCCTTCGCACTCAACTGGAACTGATGCTCGCTCCGCAGCAGCGTCAAGAGTACGAAGATTATATCATTGAGCAAGGGAAAATAGCGGGTCATAAAAGTTTAGTAGCGTCGAATTTGGAAAAAGCGTCTGATTTTGCTGTTGCTAATCTGTTTTACTATTTCAGAGTCCGAGATGAATCGGAAGAAGAAAAGGTTGTCGCAATTCCCTAATCTAAAATCTCAAATCGAATGACTTAATCCCACCAGTAAACCACAATCGGTGGCGGAGTTTCATAACCCCCATAACCAATAAACACAGACGCCCGATCGCGATCCATCACTTGCACGTCATCCGCCATCCAAGTTTTCCCAAAATCAACCAGCGGGTAAACGCAATCATCATCCCTACTCCAAATATAAAGCGTATCAGCGTGCCAGCGATCGCCCAAATCTCGAAGCAATAAACCCAAATTGCTATAAAGCCTACCGCTATTTTCATCCTCCGCAATCAGCGGCAGCATCATAAAATTCAGCCACAAATTTCTGTTCTGATATAAATCTATTAAAATCGGTTCCGGGTCGAAATTATTCCAGCGTCCCCCTTGCAGCATCAGCGCTTCCATCAACTGCTGAGGCGTGCATTCTCCGACAGGTAGCGACCCATCTAACCGGGGTGCAGGTGCATTTTGTCGAAGTTTTTCCCCTCTACCGCCTCGTCTTTCTAGAAGCGTTTTACGGCGTTGATTGCGCGGTTGAGCTTCAAAAATCCAAGCCCCTCGCGAGTAACTTTTGGGAGTACCAACTCTAGGCAAAGGTTCGGGAATCTCGTTAAATCCTGTCAGCAAACGCTGATATCCGTCTACTTCATCAAATGTCACCCAGTGCGATCGCCACACGCACTCCAAAACAAAACCAATTGTAACGCAAGGAGTGCGCTCGCCATCCATCAGGGCGAGCGACCAATCATCGCTATCCTCAAACCGAGACAGCCAATGCGAGGCCGCCTCCCATTTAGCCAGCAAGTCTCCTTCTGGAGATTTCCGCATTTCCTTCATAAGTCGCACTCTCTCTGACGGAGTGAACATTTTAGGTTAGCCACGAATTTGAATAGTTTATTTGTAGCACAATTATTCCAGTACCGACTCGCGGCTGTAGCAAACTAATCTCCGATCGGCTCAGTTAAAGCAGATTCGTGGGAGTTCGGTTTACCTTTTCTCTAATATGAATTTTTCCAAGC
>JAICRN010000425.1 GCA_025937335.1 Microcoleus sp. TY_ISSM_2_bin.22 | reverse complement strand
TCCCAACGAAATTTATGGCAGCGAACAGCAGCCAGTAGAACCGTATTATTTGATTACGAAACTGCCAACAGAAACAGCAGAAGAATTTATTTTGCTGCTCCCATTTACACCAGTAAGTCGCAACAATTTAATTGCTTGGATTGCAGGGCGATCGGATGGCGGCCATTACGGAAAATTGCTGCTGTATCTGTTTCCCAAACAGCGATTAGTTTACGGCCCGGAACAAATAGAAGCTTTAATTAACCAAGATCCGGTTATTTCCGAACAAATTTCTCTCTGGAACCGCCAGGGTTCCAAAGCAATTCAAGGAAATTTATTAGTAATTCCAATTGAACAATCTTTGCTGTACGTAGAACCCCTTTATTTAGAAGCAGATCGCAATAGTTTGCCAACTTTAGTCAGAGTTATTGCTGTTTATGAAAACCGCATCGTCATGGCAGAAAATCTTAACTTGGCACTCAAGGCACTTTTTCAGGCAAAATCTACCAATAAGCCCGCAATTGTGCGACCTGTAGAAGAAACTTCACCCGCTTTAAAGAGTTAATGAAATGCAGAGTACGCACAGATAAGAGAAAGCGAGAATATCAGAGACATAAAATTATTTATGGTTTATAAGTCTTGGCATTTCTGTTACTTAGCAGCCTTGACATCCTCCCACCAAACATCGACATAGGGCCACATCAATGTCTCGTCTCCTCCAGAATCTAGTTTCACTGTCACCTCATAACGGTCAATATTCGTGAGTTCGCCAGTTTTACCATTCAAATACAATTGTTTGGGATTGTCGGTGAGAATTTCTACCCTTTGATTCAACAGCGGCAGCATCTGGGTAGAAGAACCGTGAAAAGGATTTTTGCCTTTGAGTACATAGCCGCCAATCAAAGAGAAGTACATTGAAGCTAGGAAAAATACTGTGTACCCAGCCACAATTAGCAGTGTTTTTTGTCGTGAAAAACTGGTATAAACGCTCGCAACTCCTACGATCGCAGTTCCCAAAAATAACAAATTTGGCAAGTACAGCCCATCTTCCAGAAACACGCTACCAAAAAACAGGAGGGCTATCTGAAAAACAAATAATGCAGCCACCCAACTCCACCCAGTTAGCAAGGGTGAAGACAGCAGCCAATTCATTGCTACGATCAGAGCGATCGCCGTTGCTATTGCCTCAATTGGTGCTGCATAATCGTACTGTCTGAAGGGAAGAAGAACAAAAAAGACTAAAGCATAAGTAAAACCTGCAACAGCCAGTGCTAATCCACTAATTATTTCGTTCCAGTTCAGCATGGCGATCAATTTTTGGAGCGGTTAAAGCCAAGCTTTCATCTTCTCTTCGATAGTAGCCTTTGAAAATTCCCAGCGGACTAAGGCCAGGAACTCTAACCGTATGGTGCGCCACAAGCACATTACCGCTATATTTAGGAGAGCGAACCGATTTGTTTACCAAGTCTGCTATCCCAGTTTCCGAAGGTGCAAGATTAACGATGACCGAAGGCACAAGTCAGCGGGATCGGAAGGTAGAATTTTGAGAAAACCAGATTATTTAGGGTCGATCGACTTAACAAATTGTTGCACGGGCTGCGGTAGAGCCGGCACAAAAGTCTTTCTAAAACCCTTAACATCGAACACTCGCCACAAAATACCCACCGCTACCGTTAAGAAAAATAACGCTCCCAAAAAATTTAACGCACCAGAAACAAAACCGCTGTTCCTTTTTGCCGGAGGCGTAATATGTTTCATACGATATACAGCCGGCTCGTAATCTCTGGGTTTTTCGCGACTGCGGGGCGGCTTTTTGGGGCGCGAACTCGCACTGCTGCTCGCAGTCAAACCCGTTTTATTTGTTTTAGTAAAACTGCTGGGCGACTTAAATTCAGAAGCGCCTCGCGTCTCGGTTAACTTGCTAGCAGAAGTCCCGGTTTTGCCAACAGCAGCATCTTGAATTCTGCTGTTAGAGCGCTGAGTCAATTTGCGTTCGGCTAGGGTGCGCATCAAACTTTGCAATTGCTGAGTCGCCGCCGGCGGGCGTTCCCCTTTCCTCGCCCAATTTAACAGCATTGCCCCGGTAATCCCGCAGAGATTCGTAGCGCCTACAGAAGCCAGCCGCTTCAGCAGAGGCTGGCTGTTGGACACAAAAACCACCAATGCCTCCGGGTGTTCTTGAGCCAAACCGTAAACGCACTGAGCCGTCGCCACTACGAGCATTGCTGGCTTGCTTTGATTTTTAATCGAAGGTTCCAGAGCTCGGTGTGTTTCTTGAGCGTCAGTTGCTATCCAGCCGCTGTCGGCAAAAAAGCGCATAAACTCTCTAGCTACTTGCTCTTGAGCTTTTTCCACCGCTTGCCCTGTTAGACGATCTATTTCGTCGTACACTACTTCCGGGATATAGCAAGTTCCCACCTTGGCATATTCTTGCCACACTTGGGTTCTGCCTGCCATCAAAACATCTGCATCAAAAGTTACCAATACAGGAGGAAGTTGATTAGCCATGACTTTATCCTATATGCTTAGATAAGTTATTTTTACTTTATCGATCGAGTTTAAACAAATTTTGGGCAGTCCAAAAATCAACTTTTGGTAAGAGAGAAATAACCTGGGGCGCGGCTTTTAATTGGAAATTAGTAGTTAAGAACCCGATCGCCCAATTCCTAGATTTCACTAATTTACCGCAACCCAAGAGCCTATTACCAAAGCTGCACCGCTGCTGTTAGTTTCCGATGCCCAGACGGCCCGCTAAAGCCGGAGTCAAAGGCAACAGCGCAGCAATCATCAAGAACAAAGCTAGCAAACCCAAAGCCGCGCGAGCGTCGTCAGGCTCAGTCAGCTCGTTGAGGCTCGGCCGTTCCAGATTCCGCTGTAAAATCAGAATCACGATCGCCCAATACAGAGCCAAAGGGTTAACTAAAGAAGCGATGGCCAGCACCACAAACGTCGCCAAAGTAGCGCGACTTGCTATTTTCCGACCGTAGATGGCTTGCACGATTCTACCGCCGTCCAACTGTCCCGCCGGCATCAAATTAATCGCCGTTATTACCAAGCCCAACCAACCGATAACAACCAGCGGGTGAACGTCAACAATCTGCTGCTGCAAAGCCGAACCCAAAACCACTTTTGCCAAAGTTCCCACCAAAACCGATCCCTTGAAAAATTCTGCGGGAATTTGAAACAAACTGCCGGGGTGAGACAGCAGCAAACCCGTTACCAGCATTAGCAGAGAAACTATTCCCCCAGCCGCTGACCCGGCAAAAGCGATGTCAAACAAAACTTTACGGTTGGGCAGCAGCGACTCAAAACGGTCGATCGCTCCAAAACAACCTATCTGCAAAGTTGGTATAAAAAACGGCCAACTCAAGCGAACATTGTACCGATTTGCCAGCACTCGGCGAGCAATTTCGCCCGACCCTAAAACCGCCCAAATTCCGGCTGCAATTGGCAGAACTTCTAGATATCTAGTCGGCGAGTTAAAGAAATCGAAACCCAGCAGCAAACCGCCTGTTTCCAAACTGGTAGCAATTGTTGCCAACAGCAGCACGACTGCTAGGATTTTTTGATATACGGTAGTTGGCTGCGGGTCGTTGGTGCTGGGCAAGATAATAACTACGGGCTTGTCGTCCTGATTTTCTACTAAGAATAGGCGGTAGCGATCGTTTAATCTTTCTTGCAAACTTGCCGTCAAACGCGAGTGTACTTGTTCTGGGTCTCCCCGGAGATTGCCTTTCAAGATTACCCCATCTTGATAGGGAATCGTTTCTGTGGCAAAGAAAGTATCGATGCCAAAGATGCCTTTAATTGCCTTGAGGTCTTCAACTGGAACGGGAATTATTTCTAATTCATTAGTTGCCGGTGGCGCTGTGACGATCTTAATGATTTGTTTGGCTGGTGTCGGCTGCGAGTCAGGAGCTGATAAATCATCGCTTTGGGAATTTACCTCAGCAGCATCCGGGCGCGGCAGCACTGCATCGGATGCAGCCTTACGCAATTGCCTGCCCAGATAAATGTACAATCCCGTGGATGCCACCAGCAGCAACAATACCGCAACTAGATTGAGGTAAATCCCGGCGGCGAACAAACCAAAGAACAGCAGCCAGGGGCTCATCAGCGCAACTGACTGCAACCAAGCCAAAATTCCGAGTTTGCCAAAAGGTCTGGCCCGATAAAATCCCCAACCTAGAATTCCCAGAGCAACCAATACCAGCGCAATGGTTGCCGTATTTTCCGATGCAACTATAGGCATTCCGGTTGCTTGCGCCAATAGGGGCTTTAATAGGTCGATCGCGCCGCGGTCGAGTAATAGCATTAAATTTTGGGGAATATGAAATAAAGTTGCTGGGAACATATCCAAACCTGTCGGAAACTAGCCTGATTACTAAGGATAACCCCTGAGGGCTACTCGGGCCACAACCGCCGCGTGCTGCTGTTTTCAGATCGCAGGCGATCGAATATTGACACAATACACATTTTATGATAGTACATGGGCTGTGGCAAACACATACTCATAAGATTTAGGCACGGGTGGTCAGAAACGGGGTGTTTATTGCAAAAATACTGCCTCCCGACCTTGAAAACTGGTAAAAACGAGGTTTCTTCGGTATTTACGCCTCCAGGACTAACTTAGAAAACTTGCAGTGTCGATCGGGGAAACTGGAAAATTAGCCCCGGTTTGCCAGCTACCGTGTACACACAAGTCAAAGTAAACTAGGCTCATGTTTTGAGAGAGGTATAAACCGTGGACAATCCCATACTAATTCACGCCGAGCTCCTCGAAGGAACAGCCTTTGGAGACCCAAGGCTGGTAAAAAGGGGGCGGCATTATATGAAGATTTCTTGCCAGCATCAATCGGTAAATATTCGTCAAATCAGCCGAAATCGAGCTGAACAAGTAGGATACTATCGTTTTTTGGAGAATGAAAATGTGACCGTATCGGAATTAGTGCAAAGCCTATCGAGGCATTGCCAAAAAAGTATAGAAGGACGGCACGTATTAGCCGTCAGTGATAGCAGTGAAATAAATTTGCAGTCTCATGCAGGCCGACTAAAACCCGATAAATTAGGGGTGGTTGGCAACAATACAGATGTGGGTTTTTATATACATCCTACATTAGTTTTGGATGCTGAAAATGGCTTTCCATTAGGGTTAAGCACGGTGCAACTGTGGAGTCGAGACTTAGCTCATCAGGATAAGCATGAACGGAAGTATCAACATCTACCGATAGAGCAGAAAGAATCCTATAAATGGCTAGCATCTG
>JAICRN010000109.1 GCA_025937335.1 Microcoleus sp. TY_ISSM_2_bin.22 | reverse complement strand
TCTAAAATCTAAAATCGATTGACGGGCGCTATAACTGGCGCACCAATACTGTAACGGTATCACGTGGAAATTACATGATTGGTGCGCCAGTTTTATTTGAGAACCGGAAATAGTAAGTGAGTTCTTAGATCGCTCTCAATAATCCCTTTTGGGGAAACCACTTATCCCCACCTCTCAAGTAAATTTACAGCAATTTTCAGTTGAGTGCGATACAGATTTGGTGTAGGGACTCAGGCTTGGCCTGAGTCCCTACCTGTATTCGATCCAATTGACAACTGCTGTACTTTGTTGTGAAACAAGCCCAAAAGCCTATTTCGGATAGCGGTGCCAAGGAGTGCGATCGCGCCGTCCGATTTCGTTCAAATTTTGCGACTCGGTAGCTGAGATAGGACTTAGGCAAGTAATCATTTTTTTACACTATTTGTAGTGTAATTTTTGATCTAGAAGCCCTACAGGTAGCGTATGCGTGTAATTGCTGTGAGAGGAAAGCGCTGTAGATCCGCCCAACGAAACTCAATCTACATCCCTTGAACTCCGATCGGGCTGGGATCGCAATCAGCCTTTGGGCGGTCGAAATGCCAGCCCACTCTAAGATAATTTATGTGTTTAGCCAGGATCTAGCTGCCCTCTGTTAGACAGCTTCAGTCCTGGACGCATCGAAGCCCGTGCGAAACCGGGTTTTTTACCGAATCTACGGTCTACAATCCGTCTTTTCATAAAAAAACTCGGTTTCTAAACAATCGTGCGTCAGTCTTAAGCTTATTGCTGGCAGTGCAAGATATGAGCTTTTACGCGGGCGATCGCACTTATAATTAATAATTAATAATCCCTATCCTTTTTCAAGTATCTGCTAAATTGCTTGGGACACATATCGTGCTTTCTTTTTACAAAAAAACTGTATTTTTTACTATAAAAATGTTGCAAACTCCGCGAAGCATTTGGCAGGGATAAAATTTGGCTTTGATTCATTGTTGTTATCTAATATGAATCGATAGCAATGTCTAATTTCTGCAAGAGCAGTGAGTAAAAATATTACATAACACCGAAGAAAAGAATAAATTTCTATATTTTTTTAATAAAGTCAATCAAAATAACTATAAAACACTTTTTTGATAAAAAATTAAATATAAGAGAAAATGCAAAAAAAAAGGTTGCAATCAGGTGAATAAAAGCTGCAATCAAAAAATCGATATGGGCAAAAGCGACAAAATCGAGTATAATTGTATTGCGAAATTGACTCGCACTGCAGAAATACTGTTGAATCAACTAAATTTATTGAAATAGACAGGTGCAAATTGAGGAGTGAAGGCGTACCCAAATTGACTAAATATTTGCTGATCGGTTCCACCAAAGCTTATAGTGGCAAGTCCGCGATCGCCCTAGGGATGGCACTCGGACTCCGAGCCAAAGGAGTGGACATCGCCTACGGCAAACCTCTGGGAACTTGTTTTAGCTCCGAGGGAGTTGGGGCCGGGGACGAAGACGTGCGGTTCGCGGTAGAGACGCTGAAGCTCTCAGCAATTCAGATGCCGTCCACACTTGTGTATTTGGACGAAGAGACAGTTCACAAGCGTTTGCGGGGAGAAGACAAGACAGATTACCGCTCCTGTCTAGCGGGATATTTGCAAGATCCCAGGGGAGATTTGGTGCTGTTAGAAGGCCCCGCTAATTTGGAGGAAGGCAGTTTGTTCGATTTGTCTTTGCCTCAACTCGCTGAGGCAGTTGATGCCTCTGTGCTGCTGGTAGCGCGCCCGATCGATCTGTATGTAGATGATTTGCTGTCGGCTAAGCGGCGTTTGGGTTCGCGGTTGCTGGGCGTCGTGCTCAACGACGTTCCCTCGGACAAACTCGAATCAGTAACGGCGACTGTGCGGCCTTTTCTGGAGGCTGCGGGTATTCCTGTTTTGGGAATGCTGCCGAGAAGCGCTTTGCTGCGCAGTGTCAGCGTCAAAGAATTGGTGCACCAATTGAAAGCAGACGTGCTCTGCCGTCGAGACCGTTTGGACTTGATGGTGGAAACCTTGACAATTGGCGCGATGAATGTTAGTTCGGCTCTGAAGTATTTCCGCAAAGCGAGAAATATGGCGGTGGTGACGGGGGGCGATCGCACGGACATTCAGCTAGCGGCTCTGGAGAGCTCGACTCAGTGCTTAATTCTGACAGGCCACTTGCCTCCTTCTCCCCTAGTGATCGGCAGGGCAGAAGAAATGGAAATTCCAGTTTTGTCAGTGGATTTGGATACCTTAGCCACGGTGGAAATTATCGACAGCACCTTTGGCAACGTGCGCCTGCACGAACAAATCAAGGTGGAATGCGTTACTCAGCTAATGGCAGAACACTTTGACCTTGAGGGCATGATGGCATCGTTGGGCTGGGGCGATCGAGTCCATTAACAAGGCAGCCGGATCTGAAGGTATTCGGCACCCGGAGCTGAAGAAAGAAGGTATTCGGCAGAGAAAAATTTTTGTTTAAATAAATAAAAAGCCACAATTCTTAAATTCTCAATTTTTTTGAATTATACCTTCAGCTCCGGCTGCCGAATGCTTTCAGACATTCTGCCTTCTGGCTTCCTCCCATCTCCTCATCCTTTAGTGAGATATCGTAAATCAGCAATTCTTAACTTCTTTTTGGTGGCAATTGCTAGTGAGTCTGCTAAAATCCACAACGTAGTTTTATTTAATTTAATAAATTCTTTGAGTCAATCAATTGAGCTACCCAGAGTAGATGATTTTTTACAAGAACTTGCGGCGATCCAGCAAACCAGCTCCAAGCGGATTGCTCTTTTGGGTTCTCGCCACGTTCCTATTACCCACCAGCAGCTAATTGAGATGCTGAGCTACGCCATAGTTCTGGGAGGCAATCAGCTCATCACTTCTGGCGCTACAGGCACCAATTCAGCCGCAATTCGGGGGGCAATGCGAGCAGATCCTAATCTGCTGACGGTGATTTTGCCGCAAAGCATGAGCCGCCAGCCCCGGGAGTCTCGCGACCAGCTCGAACAAGTGATACATTTGGTAGAAAATCCCAAAAATGACAGTTTGTCTCTCCCGGAAGCAAGCGCCATGTGCAATCAGGAGATTATTTCTCGCTGCCAGCAACTGATCTGTTTTGCTTTTCACGAAAGCCACACTTTACTGAAAACTTGCCAGGATGCGGAGGAACAGCGCAAGGTGGTTACTCTGTTCTATTTTGATTGAACTGCGAGGCGGATGATGCTGTTGGGATTGCCTGTGTCGGTTATTCTGCTTGATTGTATTGCTGCTGCTGCTGCGCTGGTTTACGCACCGTTTTTGGTGGTTGCGTTCGCCCGCTTGCAGCTAGGCTACGACCAAGCAGCCCCCCGCGCTATGTTTGATAGGTTGCCTGCTTACGCTCAGCGGGCAACCTGGGCTCATCAAAATTCGTTTGAGACGTTTATGCTGTTTTCAGCGGCGGCTTTGATGGCTTTTGTGACGGGGGTAGATTCAGAGGCGGCGGGCTGGGCTGCGATTGCTTTTACGATCGCCCGGTTGTTGTTTTCGGTTTTCTATATTCTGAATGTGCCGCTGGGGCGATCGCTCATGTTTGCGATTAGTTCTTCTTGCACAGCTACTTTATTCTATTTCAGTTTAATGGCTGTTAATGGCTAATTGTTATTAGTCACTGGTCATTATTCATTAGTCATTAGTTAAGAGATACTTAATTAATGACTAATTACCAACTACCAATTACCCATTATCAGCTACCAATTACCCATTACCAATTACTAATTTATGGCTGCTAGTTATTCCTTTGATATTGTCAGCGAGTTCGATCGGCAAGAATTAGTTAACGCTGTTGACCAAACTGTGCGGGAAATTCAAAGCCGCTACGACTTGAAAGATACCAAAACTACCGTGGAATTGGGTGCAGAATCAATTACTGTCAATACGGACAGCGAATTTACTCTCGATGCAATTCACACTGTTTTGCAAACTAAAGCCGCCAAGCGGAATTTATCTTTGAAAATTTTTGATTACGGCAAAGTTGAATCGGCTAGCGGCAGTCGCGTCCGTCAAGAAATTAAACTTAAAAAAGGAATTAGTCAGGAAATCGCGAAACAGATTACTAAGTTAATTCGCGATGAGTTTAAAAAGATTCAAGGTTCAATTCAAGGCGATGCCGTGCGTGTTTCTGCTAAAGATAAAGATGATTTGCAGTTGGTGATTCAACGCTTGAAGCAAGAAGATTATCCGGTGGCTTTGCAGTTTACAAATTACCGCTAGATTTGAGAGTTTCTCGGGACTTCAGTCCTCATACGTGGTGACGAATCAGGACTTTAGTCCTGATTAGAAACAACTTTTTACCTACTTAATATTAAATATCTAAACCCGTGACTGTTAACTCGGGAGGATGTTCGACAACAAACTGGTAATATAACTCTTGCTTTGCTTGCGGCTGCAGAGACATTATCCATTCTAGCACTCCCATTTCACCTGCTACTATCTTCGGATTAGTGAGAGTCGATCGCACTTTAATTTGTTCATTGCGGCTGACTGGCAATTGCTCTTTTAGTGTCAGGTGTACCTGCACCTGATGCAAGTTTGTCACATTTAAGCGATAAGCGTAACTTGTCCGCCGCTGCTGACCGATCAGTTTTTTATCTACTTGTCTTTCTACTAATTCCCGCTCTATTTTTAGCCCTTCATCTATTCCTAAATTTAGTTTAACTTCTTCACCCGGCGAAACATTATCCAATTTTACGGTACCGACAAAAGTGTTGTCGCGAAAGATATTTGCTTTACCGGGAAGCAGAGTTGCACCTGTCAGCGGATTCATAACAACTGCTTGCAAATAGGCAAAACTGACTAATCGCGGGACGGCTATATATTCAGGTTTAAACGGATAATTTTCGCTAAAAATCGTCACTTTGTGCGGTGTACCGTCGCTGGGAATCTTGGTATTTCCCCCTACTTGAAATGAGACGGTGCCGCCTTCTTTCGATACTTGTGTGGTAGCGGTTTGAGCTGCCATGAGTTGGGGGGCGGCACCAGTAACTGGTTCATTTTCTTCAAACTCGAATTTTCTATCATCTAGTGCTATTTCTGCTTCCGCAGGCTGTCGGCTGCGGCTCATCATAAATTCTCGGGTTTGAGTAGATCTTGGGTAAACAATATCGATAAACCAGGGTTCGAGTTTTGGGGGCAAAGTTCCCATTCCGGGTTTTGCTGTAGATAAAGTCAGCGCTACTCCCGTCCAATCTTCGCCTGTATTTTGATTGACTTCGGCTAGGTAATTGAGATTAATTTGGTTGTTGGTAGTGTTTACTCGCAAGTCATAAAGGGGAGTCCAACGGGCTCGCATGACTACATAGGAAACTTCTAGTTCAAAATTGCCGCTGCCGCTTGGTTCTACGGCCACAATGATGTTAAAAGTTTGCTGGGAATGGGGAGTTTGTACTTGCCACAACTGCTGCTGCAAAGCTTCTATTTGCTTGTCTAATTCGCGCTGCTGTCTTTCGTATTGAGCGATCGCACTTACATATTTTAGGTAATTGGTTCCTAAAAAGTTGAGCAATTTGTCTGTTTCGTTTAAACCTACTTGCTGTTTGGCGATGCTGCTGGAAAAGAAACCGACGCTTTTTTCGCTCAAACCTTCAACAAATTTGAGCTGAATTTTTCGGGCGGTTATTTTGTCGTTAATTGCCCGTTTTTGAGTTTCTAACTCTTGGATTTGTTCGGTTAATTCGGCAGTGCGATCGCCCACTGGTTCGCTGCTAAACACTGTTTCGGTTCGCACTCCCAGCAATCGGACTGCAACTGTACCCGCACCAGTAGCCCTGACCGACTCTGTGTCGATGGTTGCGGGGAGAGAGGCGATCGCCAATTCTCGCTCGTTTCCCGTCAAAGCGACTGTACCGCGCCGCGTCACCAAAGCGCGATCGGTATAAACAGTAACTTCTGATATGCTACTATCTAGTGTTTTGATGGTATCAGAATTAAGGATTTCTGAGTCAGTCATTGCCAGTTGCTCCTATTTAATAACCGTTTAGTCGATCGAGCATTGTTCAAAGTAGTTTATCGATCAATTTTCCCGATCGCCCATTCCTCTAGAAAACTCTTCAAGCGCATCCAAAGGCGAAGCAAACAAAATGCAGCGTTTGAGCAAAGACAAGTCTAACTCCGGCAGGAGTTCGCTGCTAGCAATGCGATCGTAACCTTCCTCTCGCAGATGGTAAAGCTCTAGAGTGCCATCTTCCCAAAACCAGACTTCCGGGACTCCCATCAGTCGGTATTTCTGAAGTTTAATCGGACTACCGCTAGTGATAACTACCTCAATACACAGATCGGGAACATCTTTATCTGTTCCGAAACAATAAGACAAATCTGCTTGATACTCCACTTTCCCCTCAACAATTTGACTGTAACTCCCACTAGGAAAAAATTGTATTCTCTTAACTTGAAAAAAATTGCTCAGTAGCGCTGCAATCAGACATCGAATTGCCTCGTGAGGTTTACTAATTCCCACAATTTCTAAAACTCCATCGCAATAAAATAAGCGTACATTCGGCACTTCTTCAAAGCCGCTTTGAATTGCCTTGAATTGATGCCATGTTAAACCGCGCCAAGTGAAACGCTGATCGACTGCGGGAGAAGTGGTTGTATTGTCTACAGTTTGAAGCATGATTGTTTTATTGATGTTCAAAATGGTAGCGCGGGATGGGCGGGTTTACCAGATAATTAGTTTTAGGAATTGATAGTGGGTAAAACCACCCCTACGTTTAATCTTAGCTCAGCGGCTCGATTCCTGCCAAATCCAAAATTTGAGGAATTAAATCTTCTCGTTTGACGGCCATCATGTGAACTCCTTGACAAATCTGCCGCGCTATTTTGACTTGTTCTGCCGCAATTTTTATGCCTTCTTGCAATGGTTCTGGAGCTTTAGCCAAACGGTCGATCGTCTCTTGCGGAATGTGAACTCCCGGCACGTATTTTTTAATAAATTCAGCATTTTTAGCTGATTTAAACAGAAAGATTCCTGCTAAAATTGGTTTGTTGCAGCCAGCAGCAATATTGTGCATAAACTTATCTAAAAGTTCAAAGTCTGTAATTAATTGACTTTGAAAAAATTGCGCTCCTGCTTCTAATTTTTTCTCAAATCGACTTTGCAAACCAGACCAACTGGGGCATTGCGGATCGACAGCAGCACCGACAAATAAATCGGTAACTCCGTCTGTTAAAGGTTTGTCATTCCAGTCTTGGCCGCCGTTCATTTTTTGAATAACTTGCAACAGCCGAACTGATTCCAAATCGAATACACTTTTTGCTTTAGGATAGTCGCCGGCTTTGACGGGATCGCCTGTAAGTGCTAATACATTGCGTATGCCTAAAGCGTGGGCTCCCATGAGATCGGCTTGCAGGCCAATTTGATTGCGATCGCGACAAGCAACTTGACAAATTGGCTCAATTCCGTGCTGCACTAAAATCGCCGAAACTGCTAGGGGGCACATTCGCAAAACTGCGCGACTCCCGTCGGTGATATTAATTGCGTGAACTCTGTTTTTGAGGCGTTGGGCCATTTGAATTGTGTGAGTTATGTCGCCACCTTTTGGCGGGGCAACTTCGGCGGTAATTATAAATTCTCCGGGGGTGGTGCAGGCTGTGCGAAAACGGTTCATGATTATTTTTCTGTTATTGGTTATTTGTTATTTGACAGTTGGCAGTTGTTAGTTGACAGTTGAGAGTTGGCAGTTGTTAGTGGGCAGTTGGCAGTTGTCATTCTTAACCAGTAACCAATAACAACTCACAACTAACAACTAAACAGGTAAAGAATAACCGAAAGCTGCCTTAACCTTAGTTAGAGTTTGATTAGCAATAGCTTCTGCTTGTTCTCTTCCGCGACGCAGTACAGACTCTAAATATCCCGAATCGTCCATTATTTCCTTGTATTTATCCTGAATAGGTTTCAGCGCATTAATTGTCGTCTCTGTCAGCAAGGGTTTAAATTCTCCCCAACCCATATTTTCACACTCGGCTGCTACTTCTTCCTTAGATTTGCCGGAAAGCAGGAGATAAAGTGTCAGCAAATTTCTAGCTTCGGGGCGATCGGGGTCGTCAAACGTCAAACCCCGCACGGCATCGGTTTTGCAGCGCTTGATTTTTTTGGCGATCGTATCTGGCGAATCCAATAAATTAATTCGACTTTGTTCGGAAGGGTCAGATTTCGACATTTTGCGCGTACCGTCAGTCAGACTCATCACCCTCGCACCGTCAGTCCGAATTAACGGTTCGGGAAGTTTCAAGACTGGCTTTTCGGGTGTGCCGAATTGGTGATTTAATCTGATGACAATATCGCGGGTGAGTTCCAAATGCTGTTTTTGGTCTTCTCCCACTGGCACTTTGTCGGCATCGTAAAGCAAAATGTCTGCTGCCATTAACACGGGATAATTTAGCAAGCCTGCGTTGACATTTTCGCCTTGTTTAACTGCTTTTTCTTTAAACTGAATCATATCTTCGAGCCAGTTAATCGGCGTAATACAGTTGAGCAGCCATGCTAGTTCTGTGTGCGCCGAGACGTGGGATTGCACGAAAATAGTAGAATATTCTAAATCGATGCCGCAAGCTAAATACAGTGCGGCGATCGTGTAAGTGTCGGAGGCTAGAGTTGCTGGATTGTGCGGGGCCGTAATTGCGTGCAAATCGACTACGCAGAAGTAATTTTCGTACTGACTTTGACCTTCTACCCAGTTGCGAATGGCACCGAGATAATTGCCGAGGTGAAGATTGCCGGTTGGCTGAACTCCTGAAAGAACGCGCTGTTTGCCCATGAGGAAAGAATAGAATTGAACTCACATTTCTATATTGACACGTTATTTTGATTTAAGATACTCTTGGTTGAAATTCACATCTTGCACCGTTGTCAGCAACGGGCTAGAAGCCCGTTCCACATTTAAGACATCTGTAAAGACATGACCTTGCCGTCTCCTTACCTTTTTCAACATCTGTAAGGACACGGCAAAGCCGTGTCCTTAGCCGTAGTATTTAAGAAATGGGCTTGAAAGCAATTACCAATCTGTCAGCAACCTTGCTTTGCGTAGAACAAATGTCAGAACAGTTTCTTCGCCGGTAATAATATCGGCTCTGCCCTCCATTCCCGATTGAATCGAATACTGGCGGGGGACATTAGCCTGGGGGTTTCCGAAGAATTGGCCGTTGGCGGATTTGAGTTTTGTTAAGTAAGTTTGTTCTGGCTTAATTGCCACTTCGTAATAAGCGACACCTAAATTATTAGCGGGGTTTTGAGGCGCGATCGCATCTGGGGCGATTTCGCTGACAGTTCCTTTTAATGTGCCGTAATCGGGGAAAGGCAAAGCCGAAATCCTGATCTGTACGGGTTGGCCGATTTGGATGCGGGCGATGTCTTGAGATGTCACCTTGGCTTTGACTACCAGGGGTACGTCGCTGGGGACTATTTGAGCGATCGCGCTGCCGGCTTGTACGGTTTGACCAATATTTCGTACTTCCAATCTGAGAATTGTACCATCCGTTGGCGTGCGGATCACGCTATTTTCGAGTTTTAAGTCAATTTGATTTAGTTCTTTTTTAGCTTGAATTAATTGTTGTTGAAGGGACGATCGCTTGACGAGTAAAACCCGCCGACTTCTGCCCAGTCTCTCGGCGACATCCGGCAGCGATGTGGCGATTTTTACTAAAGCTGATTCGATTAATTCCTGTTGGGCGGAACTTTCACTTTCGATGCTTTTAAATTGGGCGCTGGCCAAAATTTGATTTTCTAAGTCGCGCAATTGCTGGTTGATTTGCTGTGCTGTGGTTTGAGACTGATTAATTATTTCTTCCAACTGTTTTTTTTGAGCGCCCAAACGCGAAGCATCTACAACGGCGATCGCATCTCCTTCTTTTACTGTCTGATTCTCGCTGACAGCAATGCTTTCGACGGTTCCTTCGGTTGCTGCTTGCACGACGCGCACTTCTCCGGCTGGACGGACGATCGCGTCTGCTTTGACTGTAGCGCTGTATTTGGTGACGCTAGCGAGGGCGATCGCCCCGCCAAAGGTCGCCACCATCAAAATGCCCCCCAAAGTCGTCCAGCGGCTGACAGGGGGCAAAAACTGGTCGTTATCAAAGGTTTCAGCGGGTGTGGCTTCGGGAGTGAGAGACATGGCGGCAAGGGGGGAGAGGGGAATAGTTTGGAGTTTGGAGTTTGGAGTTTTGAGTTGGGGGGGAGGGAGAGATCGCTGATTTGTTTTGTCACTTTTACGATCGACTTTCCGGAAATCAAGAATAGATTTAGAAGTCTCAATCAAAATTCACAGGGTAAAGGTAAAAATCCGCACAGCTTTGCCGTTCTCACCCACAAACTTCCCCAAATATCAACAGGAGTGAAGCCAGTGGGCTACTGTCATGAAAATACGGGGTTTCAGCCATGAGTTTTGGCACTGTTACCGGGTTTTTCATGTATGCGTAGGTAGTAAGTAAGTACATAGGTATTAATAGGATTTCTTTATGTCAGAAAATCAACAAGGTTCACTGTTCATCGAACTCACCGATCGAGAATCTGCTACTGTCAGCGGTGGCAGCATTACCAGCGGTAACAGCAGCGGCGGTAACAGCAGCAGCGATGACCTGAATATGCTGTTTTTCCTGCCGCAGCCGAACCAGCTTTATCTGTACGATCCGAACAGCCATCGCCCTTACAAAACCCTAGTGGTTTAGATAGCTGAGTCAGGTTGTGCGATCGGGTAAATTTTCAAAATTTATCCGTAATATTCCGGAAGCCGCACAGCCCTACCAGAAGTATTAGTCAGTATTTACACGAGGCTCTAGAAATTAAATAATATTTCTAGTTTCCCTTCAATTTTATTAAGTTAAACGGAGTCAAATCATGAAAGAAACAAAGGACAATTCACTGTTTGCTGAACTCACCCCTGAAGAATCAGCTAGCGTCAACGGCGGTCACTAT
>JAICRN010000508.1 GCA_025937335.1 Microcoleus sp. TY_ISSM_2_bin.22 | reverse complement strand
GCGGATCTACGTACTGAATTCTGACAGCGGCGGCTAGTTCCGGCGGCCCTAAAGTGAATACGTCTCCGTGACGCAGGGACATATTTTTAACTCGCCTTTTGCCCCTGTAAATACCGTTGGTGGAGTCTTCATCTTTGATGACAAAAGGAGTCCGCCGCCGAGTATCCCGCGACAGGGATAAGTGCACGTGACTGACAACGGGATTGCGAACCACAATATCAGAAGATTTGGACGATCGACCTAACAAATATCTATCGCCCAACAGCGGATAAACCTCAGCTTTAGCTGCACCCGCGTCCTGCACCCACAGTTCGGGTACTTTGGCATTCGGTTTCAGCGCTAGCTGGTTAAAATTAACCTTAGCAATAGTCTGGACTGCTTGGGTAATCGCACCCAAGACGGTTTGAGGTTTGCGGGGCGGCTGCGGTGGGGTCATATTTCGCTGTGCACTACGATCGAGCGATCGGCTCTTGCACCATTCTACTCGCAACTTTTGGCTAATTTCAGGATCTGCCTGCACTCTCTTAGCGATCGTCGGCTAGTGGCGATCGATTTTCGGGTTATTGGTGAACCCGCCCCGGAACAGTTTATCGAGCCAATCTCCACCCAACCACAAAAAATCCCGCTATTACGAGACATTTAAAATATCATAAACTTGGCAAAAAATCAACACTTTAGATCGAATTTATCACTGATTTACCAACACAATTCGCATAATTAAAACCCCCCTTTTTCAAGGGGGGTTAAAAGCCGAAAATCAGCTTGATTCTCCTTACATCGAAGAACCCAAACCGGCATAAGCACCGTAGAAGAAAAGAGCCAAAATGCTCAGAACACCGAGGCCTGCAACAGTAGCTACCAGCCACAAAGGAATTCTTCCACCACTAGACATAGCCATCACCTCATTAATTCACAGCTAAACAAATTCGATCGAACTATCGAAAGCAAACTCAGCTACCAGTTAATTAAAGAAATAACTGGAAAACAAAATACCCAGAGTAAAAATCATCAACAGACCCAAATAAAGAGAAGTCCGATTTAACTCAACAGGCTGCTCGTTGGGATTAGGAACGCGCTCAGGCATTGTAAACTCCTATCGTTGAATAAATTGCATTGCTGCGATCGCGCCCAAAAAGAAAATTGTTGGGACACCTAAAGTATGAACTGCCAACCACCGCACCGTAAAAATCGGATACGAAATTGGCTCATTGTTTGGGGTTCTGCTCGTCATTTTTCCAAATCCTTGTTAAATTACTTGGCAATGAACTGATCTACTTGTTTCTTAGCTTCAAAGCGATCCGAGATAATCGGCACTTCTTCCCGCTGCGGTGTGAAATACTGGTTAGGGCGAGGAGTTCCGAAAGCATCGTAAGCCAAACCCGTTTGCACAAACAGCCATCCAGCAATAAACAAAGCCGGAATGGTGATGCTGTGAATTACCCAATAACGGATACTTGTAATAATGTCACCAAACGGACGTTCTCCAGTTGTACCAGCCATTTAGAATCCTCCTTTCAACAACAAATCGACAGACAATCTCTATTACTATTCTACTATCAAGCAGCTTGCGCTGAACCTTGATATTTAAGTAGAGTACCGCTCGCGCCGAGCACAAATCCGCGATCGGGGCCCATAAAGACAATCCTGTAAAAATTAGCAGGAACATCTTCAACTTCGCGGTCTTTTAGCCAAGTTTTGCCGCCGTCGAAACTGCACAGCAAATTGCCGCCGCCGCCGGCTACCCAAACTTCATTATCAGTCCGGTAAGCCATGTCCAGCAAACCCCAACTCGCCTTGCGATCGGGAAAAAACGGTTTTCCCCAACCTTCAGCACTTTCCGGGTCGCTAAACTGAATCTGACCGCCGCGGGCGAGCATCCACAAACGCCCGTCCTTGGTAAAGCCCATATTTTGCAGGCGGCGAGAACTGTTGCGGTTGTGAGGTTCCCAAGCTTCTTGTCCGGGTTTCCACACCGAATAGAAATTGCCCTTCGAGGAAACCGCAACATACTTTCCGTCTTCTGAACGGTTGATATTGCGAACTACCCCAAAAGAATCCTGCACGACAGCTTTCCACTTTTTGCCGCCGTCAGAAGTCCGGTAAATCGCCCCCACATCGGTGGTCATCTCGGCGGAATTCGGGCCCAAAGCCGCGATCGTACTCGGAGAACCGGGCAACTGAGAGCTCAAAGCAATCCGCGTCCAAGACTTGCCCTCATCGTTCGTGTGGAGCAAAACAGAAGGCTGGCCGACAATCCAGCCTTCGGAACCCGAAAAACTCACCGACGCAAAACGCGACCTAGGATCGTCGAGTTCCAGTGCTATAGACTTCCAGCTAGTACCGCCGTCAAGCGTTTCGAGCAGAGTCGCCTCAGAACCCACAACCCAGCCGTGCTCCGGATTGCCCGTAAAGGCAATATCCTGCAAATTAGCTTGCGTCGGCAACGAAATCACTTGCCAGGGGTTGTAACTCACAGAACCGATCGTGCTGCAACTGGTACAGATGAGCGCAGCAGCCAATAACATTACAATTCGTTGCCAAAATCTCACAATCGTCTTACTGCAAACCATACATACTAAGTAACAACAAGAAACCAACGACCAAGCCGCCAAAAATCAGCAAACTTTTCTGACCTTCGGTCATGCCGTTGACACCGACACCGTAACGCTGATTTGCCTTAAATCCCGATACCCCTTCCATCTGACCGAGATTTTGAAACGCCGACTTGCGCGCTGCGCAAACGGGACAGACCCAAGTTTGGGGCAAATCTTCAAAAGCCGTGCCCGGGGCAATGTCAATTTTAGGATCGCCCTTTTTCGGATCGTAGACGTAGCCGCAGGCGCGGCACTCGTGCCGATCGAGGGTTTTAGTTTCAGTGGCTCGATCGCTCATAGCTCCAAAAGAGTAGGTAAGCTAATCTTAAAATATACATTAAAAATTATTGCAGAAGATGGACGATTAATCTCAACCAACTCGTAATTTCAGCTACACAAAATCTATATAATGTAAAGACAAGTTACAGAACCCTTTCACCGAGGCAGTAATTATTCACTGTGTTTGCACTCAGCGGCTACGAGTATTTCTTAGGCTTCCTGTTAATTTCCAGCCTAGTCCCTATCCTCGCCCTCACGGCGTCTAAGGTTCTGCGACCCAAAAGTCGTCCCTACGACCGGCGCACTACCTACGAATCCGGCGTCGAGCCCATCGGCGGAGCCTGGATTCAGTTCAACATCCGATATTATATGTTCGCCCTCGTCTTCGTCATCTTCGACGTAGAGACCGTCTTCCTCTATCCTTGGGCGGTTGCTTTCAACCAGCTAGGACTGTTGGCTTTTATCGAAGCCTTGTTTTTTATCACAATCCTCGTTATTGCTCTTGTCTACGCATGGCGCAAAGGAGCCTTGGAATGGTCTTAAGTTCTGACAAATCACAAAAAGCGCTTATCAACCCTGTCGAGCGCCCGGAAGTCACATCCCAACTATCAGAGAACGTCATCCTGACAACAGTGGATGACCTCTACAATTGGGCGAGACTTTCGAGCCTGTGGCCGCTGCTTTTCGGCACAGCCTGCTGCTTCATTGAATTTGCAGCTTTGATCGGATCGCGCTTTGACTTCGACAGATTCGGCTTAGTACCGCGATCGAGCCCCCGGCAAGCCGACTTGATCATCACCGCCGGCACAATTACCATGAAGTACGCCCCCATCTTGGTGCGGCTGTACGAACAAATGCCGGAACCCAAATACGTGATCGCGATGGGCGCGTGCACCATCACCGGCGGAATGTTCAGCATGGACTCCACCACAGCAGTCAGAGGCGTTGACAAACTGATTCCGGTAGACGTGTACATCCCCGGCTGTCCTCCCCGTCCAGAAGCGATTATTGACGCAATTATCAAACTGCGGAAAAAAATCGCCAACAATTCTATGCAAGAACGGGCCAATTTGCTCCCAACCCACCGCTACTACACCAGACCCCACAAAATGAAAGTAGTAGACGACATTTTGGACGGCAAATATTTGTCAGTTCCGGGCCGGATGGCGCCGCCGAAAGAATTGACCGAAGCAATGGGAATGCCAGTACCGCCGGCCCTGCTTGCAGGACAAAAACAGGAGGTAAACCGTGGCTGAGACAGAATCTGCAATTGTTGAAGCCGGGAAGGTTTCCCAGTGGTTGACTCAAAATGGCTTTGAACACGAAGCTTTAGCGGCCGATAATTTGGGCGTGGAGATATTAAAGGTCGATCGAGACTTCTTAATTCCGATGTCAACAGCACTGTATGCCTACGGGTTTAATTATATGCAGTGCCAGTGCGCCTACGACCAAGGGCCGGGACAAGATTTAGTCAGCGTCTACCACTTGGTTAAACTGACAGACAATGCTTCCAAGCCTGAAGAAGTCCGCGTCAAAGTATTCGTACCGCGCGAAGATCCCAGAGTGCCCTCAGTCTACTGGATTTGGAAAGCAGCCGACTTTCAAGAGCGGGAATCCTACGATATGTACGGCATAGTCTATGAAGGACATCCGAATCT
>JAICRN010000418.1 GCA_025937335.1 Microcoleus sp. TY_ISSM_2_bin.22 | reverse complement strand
GCGGGGGCGAATGCCAGCAGAAAAGACAATCATATCTGTTGCCAATTCCGAACCGTCAGCAAACAGCATTTTAGTAACTTTGCCATCTTCGCTAACAATTTCTGTTGTAGATTTGCTGGTGTGAACCGAAACGCCCAACTCTTCTATTTTGCTGCGGAGAATCGCACCGCCAATCTCGTCAACTTGCACGGGCATCAGCCGCGATGCAAACTCAACAACGTGAGTTTTTAAGCCCATATTTTGGAGAGCGTTAGCACATTCTAGACCTAACAAACCGCCGCCAATTACTACACCAGTTTGGCAATTTTTAGCGTAATCTGACATCGCCTCCAGGTCGTCAATTGTCCGGTAAACAAAAGTCCCTGTAGCGTCTTTGCCTTTAATTGGCGGTACAAATGGATAGGAACCGGTGGCCAGAACAATTTTGTCATAGGTAACTTCTAAACCATTGGCTGAAGAGACTGTTTTTTGTTCGCGATTGATGGCTACTGCTTTGTCGCCGATGTGAATCTTTATGTCATTTTCTTGATAAAATCCCGGTGCAACTAGAGATAAATCTCCCGCTGTTTTGCCAGAGAAAAATCCGCTGAGGTTTACGCGATCGTAAGCAACGCGCGGTTCTTCACAAAAAGTAATTAAATTCCAGTTTTTGGCAGCATCCGAGCTGACCATTAACTCTAGGAACTTGTGACCTACCATGCCATTGCCGATTACAATGAGGTTTTTTTTGGCTGTCATTAGAATCTGTTTTATCCCGTTTATCAGTCGTTGGGTTTATTAATATAAGACTTTATAATAAAATTTTGTACTTATAGATACAAAAAATGGATGTTTATGCAATTGTCGAATACTCTCGATTGCATTTTTGCATGATGTCTGCGATCGAGTTATAACATTTTAAATTTTAGATTTTAGATTTGGAATTACCGATCGCATAAGAGTTTGCAGCTTGCCTAAAGTTGCATTGTTTCTTTAAACTCGTGTTAAGTAGGTGCGTCACCGAAGTCTTTTTGATAAAACGATTAACATCTTACTGTGACGCACCTTACAGTTTTCTAATTTTTAATTATTATTTAAGCTCCCATCCCCGAATACTGCTTCAAGCCCTGCCGCCAAAGCCAGCGATTCCACACAAAAAACACCGCACTCCAACCCAACATTACCAACAAACTGCGGCCTACATCTACGGGCAATCCGATCAAGATTGAAGCGGGAAAATGAATCAAATAAGGAAACGGCGTCCACAAAACTACTTCACGCACGGGTGCGGGAAACACTTCTAGCGGCGCGATAAGTCCCGATAAAAACAGGTAAACTAAAGACCAGACTTGTTCGATCGCACTTGCCCTTTCCAGCCAAAAAGCAAACAGTGCAAAAGTATACTGTATCAAGAACCGAAAGCAAAAAGCCGAGACGACAACCACCACAAATAGCAAAAACCTGCCCAAACTCGGCAGCCAAAAAGACTGCGGGTAAAGTGCAAAAAATAGCAGCACTAATCCGAATACAAACGGCAGCCTCGCAAACCTTTCGGAAACGTGAGATACAAAGTGATGCCATACTGGATCGAGAGGCTGCAACAATCTATTAGATAGCCTGCCTTGCACTACTTCCTTTTCAAACTCCCAAATCACCCAAACTACATTTATTTGCCTGACAATGAAAGTCGCTAAAAAATAACGGGCAAAGTCGAGCGAATTCAGCCCGAATTGACCAGTTTCGGCTGCTTGCATCCACACGCCCATCAAGATAAACGGCAAAGCTCCCGACAGCGCCCATAAAAACAATTCCGCCCGGTATTCGAGCATATAAGCGTAGTATGCAACCAGCAAAGTTTTAGCAATTCTAACAATTCTGTTCATATCAATTTTAGATTTAATTTTTAGGTGTTAGCAACGGGCTAGAAGCCAGTTCCACAAAACATTGAAACTCTCGTGGAACAGGCAGGAAAGCCTGTTCAATTTTTCAGTGTTAGCAACGGGCTAGAAGCCGTTCCACAAAAACATTGAATCTCTTGTGGAACAGGCCGGAAAGCCAGTTTTTTGGGGTTAGCAACGGGCTAGAAGCCCGTTCCACAAAAACATTGAATCTCTCGTGGAACAGGCATCTTGCCTGTTCTACTTTATAACTATAGTGGAACAGGCATCTTGCCTGTTCTACTTTATAACTATAGTGGAACAGGTATCTTGCCTGTTATAGAGAATGAGCTTATTCAAAAAACATTACACTTTTCCCGTGCGAAACACTCTACCAATTACCTCTTCAATTGGCGGGTCGGTAACAGTCAAATCTATCACTTCTAACTCCGCCAAAATCTTTGCCACGCTCACCGTCAGCTCTTCCCTTTTCACTAAAAAACGCACCGATTGTCCCTCAATAGATTCTACCTCTCCGTAAGCAAAAGCACTATCTTTTGCCAGCGGCTTAGCTAATTTTACCTGAACTTCCCGATAAGGTGCAAACCTGTCGAGCAATCCGTCCAAACTCCCATCATAAACTAATTGACCTTCATGGATTAACAAAACGCGCTTGCACAAAGCAGTAATGTCAGCCATGTAGTGGCTCGTCAACAGCACCGTTGCTTGGTAGCGCTCGTTATATTCTCGCAGAAATTGCCTGACGCTAAACTGTGCGTTTATATCCAAACCTAAAGTCGGTTCATCTAAAAATAATACCTCTGGCTGGTGCATTAGTGCGGCCATCAATTCAGCTTTCATGCGTTCGCCCAAAGACAGCTTGCGCACCGCCTGATTTAACTTGCCTTCTAGCGACAGCATCTCTGTCAATTCTCCAACTCGCCGCCGATAATCTGTATCGGGAATGCCGTAGACAGCGGCATTGATTCGCAAAGAATCAAGCACTGGTAAATCCCAAATTAACTGCTGTTTCTGTCCCATCACTAACGTGATTCTTTGCAGAAAATCTGCTTGGCGACGGAAAGGAGTACGATCGCACACTCTTACAGTACCAACAGACGGATAAATCAAACCAGTCAGCATTTTCAGCGTAGTAGTTTTGCCCGCACCGTTAGCACCTAGAAACCCCACCACTTCCCCAGGTTCAATACTGAAAGAAACGCCCTCAACTGCTTTGACATTGCGGTAAGTGCGCTTAAAAAAGTGCCGCACTGTTCCTTTAAGTCCCGGTTCTTTAACCGCTACCGGATAAACTTTGCTCAAGTCTTCAACTAAGATAATTGGCATCGGCTCAAATTTTAACTTTTATTTTAATCTAGGGTATTTCCATCAGGCTTGTGCCAAGATGAATCCATAGAGCTGTCTAGTAGGGTGCGCCAGCGATTGCTCGATCGCGAGTGATAAAGTAACTGTATTCTGGCACACCCTACTAAGCTGTAGAATATTGCAAAATATCCACGATCGCATCGCACAAACTTTACAACTATACAACTATGGTACTCACCCCAGATAATTCAGACATCTCTCGTTTGGTAGGAGACAATTCTTCTGAAAATATTACACTTGCACCAGGACAACTTGCTAGTTTTCCTGGGGGAGTTTGGATGCTGGGCGGCAGTGATACTGTCAGGGGATCGTCAGATGCAGAACGGATTTTCGGCAACGATGGTAAAGACAGTCTGTTAGGGGGTGTCGGCAGTGATTCTATTTACGGTGGCAAAGATGATGACGATATGTTGGGAGAAAATGGCGAGGATTTGTTGACAGGAGATCGAAATAGCGATTTCCTTGATGGGGGTGCGGGAAATGATTTGCTGCGCGGTGGACAAGGTGTTGATTTGTTAGTTGGCGGTGAAGGCAACGATACTTTAATTGGCGACAGAGAGGTGGATATTTACAAAGGTGGTGGGGGTAGCGATGTCTTTGTTTTTCGAGTCGATCAAGCGGGAAGCAGAGTAGCTGGAATAGAAGTTCCTGACGCGGTAATTGTGGATTTTGATAAGTCTAGCGATTCAATTGGAATTAGCGTGGCATTTACCAGCAGCAATATCTCCTTGGAACAGGTAAGTTATAGCTTGAACGATCCGAGACTGCTGCTGATCGATCCTGGAACTATAGCGGGGGGAACGAGTTTGTTAGCCAAGGGGGGGATCTCGCGGCAAAGTCTCGATCCCGACGGCAACGGCAGCGTAGAAGCTACTAATATTAGATTCGGTTTTACTAATGCTTTGTTGGGTACTGTGTTGAACGTGACCCCAGCCGATTTAAACGGCCGTTTTATTACTGCTAATTCTTTGCTTTGAAGCAGCTAATTGATTAATTATCTCTCAAGAACGGGCAAGATGCCCGTTCCACAAAAAAACTCAGTTTTAGTGGAACAGCCATCTTGCCTGTTCTTCAGTTGCCCTTTGCCATTGCCCACTGCATCAAACCGGGGAACAACCGATAAGCTTCCGACGCCAAAAAAGCAGGGCCGACGGTAACTTCTGCACGCTGATTTTTCACAGCATCCCAGATAGCTCGAGCAATATCTTCTGGCTGAGTTGCCCACTCAGATTTCAGCATTTTGCTCATTTGCTGGCGGCGCAATTCGACTGCGGGTTCGTCTCGATCGCGAAATTGAGCTCTTTCTAAAAAATCGCTGTTAATCAAGCCCGGATGCACGGCGCAAACGTGAATGCCTTGAGGCCCTAATTCCAATCGCAAAGTTTCTGTTAAACCCGTTACTGCATATTTGCTGGCGCAATAAGCAGTCATTTGAGGCAAAGGCATTTTGCCGCCAATGGAACCAACATTGACTATTGTCCCTGTTTTTCGTTCCAGAAAATGTGGCAAAATTTCTTGAATTGTGTTAACGCAGCCCCAAAAATTGGTATTCATTAATTGCTGCCAGTCTTCGGAGGTAGTTTGCTCGATCGCCCCCGCGAGACAAATGCCGGCATTGTTAACCAAAACATCGATGTTGCCGCAGGCATCTAGGGCTTTTTGGACGATCGCGCGCACTTGTTGAATGTCGCCCACATCCCCCGGAATAGCCACAGCAGAAGTGCCTTCTCGCTGCACTTGAGCCGCTGCTGCTGCCAATCTCTCTGGCTGGCGAGCTACCATAATTACATCGTAACCTTTACTGGCAAATAAAATTGCCGTTGCTTTGCCGCTTCCTTGAGAAGCGCCTGTAATCAAAACTGTAGGAGCCATAGATAGTTATAAATTTTAAGTGGGTAATTTGTTTTTTGCGATATTGAAACTATAACAGAGGTCCGGTAATTTTAGGCGCGCTCTATATTAATAATTATTGAGTATAGGATTTTATTCTGTTTCGCGAACCGGCTTTTTTTTAACGAACCGCGAAGGCGCGAAGGACACGAAGGAAGAGAGGAGAAGAGAAGAGAAAGAGTTCAGATTTGTGTAAAAATTGCTATGTATATAGCCTTTCTCAGAAAGATGAGGTACTATC
>JAICRN010000673.1 GCA_025937335.1 Microcoleus sp. TY_ISSM_2_bin.22 | reverse complement strand
GGGAAACTAAAAATGAAAAATTGGCACACCTGTCGGACAACACATTGCTTAGCTGGTTGGGCGTTTCCTGACTTGGAAATACCAGCCGCACCAGCATCACGGTTGTATCCCACGTTGGCAAAATATTTTTACGACACTACTGACGAGCAAGCGTTAGAAGCGCTTGAGCTGGTAGCAACAGGTAAATTGTCAGTTTTCTCTGACTAATGACGAAAGGCGGACATCTAGTGTAGGTGTCCGCCCTTTTTGCTTGAATGCGAAATAGCCCGATCGCCTCTTGCGTCTGAGGTAAAATCGCATACAATAGGATCGTCGGTCTTGTATTCTGCCGGATAAGTCAAAACAGCAAAACGGGCAAAAACAAAAACAAATAGTCATTGGGTTTTCGTTCTTATTCTTGACCCTATGCCTTCTACGTGAGTCCAAATTTTCCCCTTATTTATAGAATAAATAGTAAAAACAGAAACATCAAACATCTCAGCAATTTGCTTGAACGTCAACTTTCTGTTAACCAATAAATCCCTAATTTCCACAACCTGAGTTTCGTTTAGTTTGACATTACCTCTTTTTCTTGTTCTTATTTTTGATCCTACCCCTTCTATGTCAGTCCAGGCTTCTCCATCATTAATGACTCGGATCATTTGAAAAGAAACATCAAACATCTCAGCAATTTGTTTGAACGTCAATATTCCTTCAGCTAACAAATCTCTAATTTGCCTGACTTCAAATTCGTTGAGTTTCGCACCACTTTTGCTCGAATTTTTGCTTTCATTGCGCTTGTTTTCGCCTATATAAAGATGATCTGGATTAATGCAAAGTAAGTTATCACACCTATGGCAGACAAGTCGATCCTCAATGGAGTCGTTTTTTTATAATTAGTTTAACACACGGGCAAGTATACAAGTTTTTTTATCAATCACAATTCTGGGCCTGCCAGCCAAATCAGGTTTGTAGTCAGTTATCCAGCAATTATCTTTTGAAACGATATGAGATTCGATGCGTTCTTTGATTGTTAACCCGTAAGCGTAGGTAGCCATAAAAATAATAGATAAAAACTGTTAGCAATACGGTTACGTTAAAGCGATCTCGATAGCTCGCAACACCATGCTACCCAAATCCAGCTCTGTGGGTCTTGCTCGACGGGCGATCTGTAGATTTATTGAGTACCCGCTCTTTTTATTTTAACTCAGATGCAAAACCACCGGAAAACCCCTTGCGCCTGAGCCAAGATCGGTTACACTAGGGGTGTCGATCTGTATATTCTGCCGAGTATCAGATCGCATAGACAAAAAAAATCGCTAAACCTGCCGGAGAAGCGAACAAAAGATAAAAATTTGTGTATTCCATCAATTCTAATCAACTAACGTACAATCTGTCAACCTAGCAAAAATAATACTTCGCTAGTCATAGTACAGAATCAAGTTAGGGTTTCCATCCGGCAGGCATCAGCGAGTCTCCAATAAACTCAGCAAAGAAGGTCTGATGCCATGACTACCAACCTTTTACCCAGAAACGCAGAGAATCCGTTCATCGTCATTTCTTCACGACTGATGCGGAATCCAGACCTGCGGGCGATTGAAAAAGTTGTGCTCACAACCTTGATCGGTCTACCCGAAGGCTGGCAACCCTGCGCCAAGCACTTAGCCAAATTAACGAAGGAAGGCGTCTACGCCATCCAAGGAGCCATAGCCCGACTCAAAGAGAAGGGTTATTTGGTGTGCCATTCGATTCGCGACAAGAACGGTCGGTTCGCAGAGTGGGCGTGGACGATCAACGAAGCCCCAAACCTACCCAACGCGGACAGCAAACTTGACGTTTACGGTCACGTCGTGACGTTCGATCGCCCGGAATCAGCGTCAACCAACCTACGCAAAACCGCCAAAAACAAGGGCAAAAAAGCCCAGCAATCTAGGGTAAAATCTAAGGCTGAAATGCCCGCTGTCCGCGGCTTTTACCCAGATCTGGGAAATCCAGAACTGGGTAATTGCGATCGAAGTAATATAGATAGATCAAATATTCAAGAAATTCTTGAGAGAGAAGGCACTTTTGAAAAAAATGAAATAGTTTTTGAAAAGGAAAAAGAAAACCAAGCTCAAGAGTTCGGACAGGAAGTTGAAGACCGATCGCCAGAACCAGTACAAAAAGTTATCTGCACGCCTGTTAACCAAAAAAAAGATTTGTGGGTAAACCAGGAGATTGAAAAATTAGATCAATTTTCCGCGACGGTCGAGTTCGCCGACCATAAGGTCGAGGCCGCTTACTCAAAAGTAGAGTCCGCTTCGGATTACGACAAAAACGAGCTCAGGGAGTTCCAAGAACAGCTTAAGGCTTACGGCGTTAAATCGGGCAAGAAGAACCCGTCGGGCTGGGCATTTACGATCGCCCGCAACATGACTCGCTACGGAGTACCCAGCCCTTACTGGGATGAATTTAAAGCTGGGGTGGCGATCGGTGCGGGCGATCGGCGAGAGTGGGAGTCTGACCCGGGAGTACCTTGCGAGCCGGTGATCCAGTGCTTGACAGAGAAGTTTTTGGCAAAACCGGGAACTACGCCCGCAGAAGCAGCGCTGCAAGTAGGGCGCGTGCTGGTAAGTCCCAGACTGATGGATACGCTCTGGCAAACATTCTAAGAGCGCGTGGTGTTTTTGCGCGACGAGTGTCGGAGGTTGGGCAGAATGGGCGTCGAACACGTAGCTCTCGATCCTTGGCTGACGCCTAAGCCCAAAGCTTCTTCAGAGGAAGCAATTTCGGCTTTGCAAGAACTGCATCAGTACCAAGCACCGCAACTTCAATCTTTCCAGTCAGAAACACAGGCGGTCGCCAGCGAAGAGTGCAGCGAAGAAACCCAAGGGCGATCGAATGCTTTGGCGGTAACAGAATCTCGCACAGTTCCAGAATACGAACTGTCGGAGGAAGAGCGCCGCGCCAATATCGCGATGCTCTCAGCCCTGTGTCGCGGCGAGAAATTTGAATTTGGGAAAGTTCAGCGCGCGATCAGTCCAGAGTCTCCCCCTTATCAAGGGGAAGACCAGCTTGGGGACATCGGTTGGTAGTCGAGTTTGCGATTGTTTTTTGGAGGACGAAATGAGTTCAGATATTTTCAAGGAAATAGAGGTT
>JAICRN010000113.1 GCA_025937335.1 Microcoleus sp. TY_ISSM_2_bin.22 | reverse complement strand
TTCAACAATACTCCTAATGGAGATTTTAGGATTAGTGTCGGGCCGATTAGGGCTTTCGCACCGGTAGGTATAGTCGAGGGCGGTCAGAATATGCCGTTTTTCGTAAATCGGGGGCGCGAGCTCTTAATTTTTGATAAAGTTTCTGTATTGGATAACTTTTGGGAAGCTGGATATTTAGCAAACAATCCCGATGTTGCTACGGCGGTTAAAGCAGGAAGTTTTGCTTCAGGTCTGGATCAGTATACAAAAGTTGGCCAATTTGAAACTAATCGATCTGCAACTTTTGTCGGGACTACTGGGAATGATGTTGTGACTGGTTTTGGCAAGGGAAAATCGACAATTATTGGAGTTGATTTTGATGAGCGTTATTTCAGCGACGGCAGCAACGAATTTGATACATTGATTGGTAGCGAAGGTGCTGATACTTTTATTTTGGCTTATGACAATACTTCGCCACCACCGGGCGGTCAACCTAGCACTCAAGAATTGTACTTAGGCCCGGGTGAGGCTCAGATTCGCGGCTTCAATCCCAGTCAGGGAGATACACTCCAGCTATCAGGCAAACTCAGTGACTATCAAATATCTCCAGTGGGTGCAGATTTAGTCATCTCAAAAGCAGGAGATAGAATTGCAATTCTTGAGGGAGGTGCTGGATTAAATTTGAAACAACTGACTTTTCCTCAACTTGCTGACATTTATGATTTTCCTTTCTTGCTTGGCTAGAAACCGGGTTGATTGATTTTTTTAACAGGACTTACGCACAGACTCTCGTAAACCGGGTTTAATTATAAACCCGGTTTCTTGAATCAACCCAGTTTCTGAATGTAGTTCTGGACGCATGGGGTAGTCAGAAACCGGGTTTTTTTACGAAAATCTTCGTTAGAGTCCACAGATTAGATGAAAAACCCGGTTTCTCTGGCCTTAATGCGTAATTCCTGTGAATAATTAAGCCCGATCGCGCGCTAGCTTCAAAACCTCAACCGCATCTTTGTGACCTTCCGAAGACGCCCAAATTAATGCAGTCCAAGTATTATTATCCTTAGCTTTGATATCAGCTCCTTTATCGATTAAAAATTCGACAACTTGAGTGCGCCCGCTACCTGCTGCACTCATCAAAGCCGTCAAACCAAAATTAGTTTTAGCATTCACATCCGCTCCCGCCTCCAGCAAAAGCTGTACAATCTCGGTATGTCCGGCAGCAGCGGCACTCATTAACGGCGTCCACCCGTCATTGTCGTGACTGTTGACATCCGCACCTGCTGCCAGCAATTTTTTGACGATCGCCGAATTGCCAGCTTCAGCCGCAGCCGTCAAAGCCGTCGCACCTTCCTCATCCTTGACATTGATATCTGCACGCTGTTCGATCGCACTTTCTACAGCCGCAACATCACCCGTCTTGACGGCATCAATTAAATCTGTCATAAATTCTCCCTTGTATCCTCTCAAATATTAAATCCTATGACAGTCGATATTTTAATCCTCTCTACCGGCCCCGGAGAATTGGCAACTTGGGTGCGTCCCGCCGTGCAAGCTTTGCGCGAGCAATTGGGGAACGCGGGGACTCAAGCGCGAATCTCTGTGGTGCTGTCCCCCTGTCCGCACGCCACCGGGAAAGAAGCGCAAATTGCATTTTCCTACCCAGAAGTGGACAGAGTGCAGGCGCCGGAGCATTTTTTTCCATTCCTATTATCTGGCAAAACTGCGGAAAATTGGGATTGGTATGAAACAGGAGTTGTTTTGTTTTTAGGCGGCGATCAATTTTTTACGGTTGTTATTGGCAAAAGACTCAAATATCGCACTGTTATTTATGCTGAATGGGACGCGCGGTGGTATCGCTGGATTGACAAATTTGCGGCGATGAAACCAGAAGTCTTTGCTAAAATTCCCCACAAATATGCTAAGAAATTTACAGTTGTCGGAGATTTGATCGCCGAAGTAGGGAACGGGAAATCTGGCAGGGCGGGCACGGGAGCACCGCCCCTACGGAAAATAGAATTAATTGGATTGTTGCCCGGTTCTAAAGCCGCCAAATTAGCTTTAGGTGTACCTTTATGTTTGTCGATCGCCCAATCCATCCACCGCCTCCGCCCTGAAACTCGCTTTGTAATTCCCGTTGCTCCTACCTTAGATGTGCAAACTCTAGCACGTTTTGCCGACCCAAAACAAAATCCTTGCCTGCATTTATTTGAGAACGCCAGCGCCGAACTTCAGTTAACAGAACCGCCGTTTTTGCAGACAGCAAATAACTTGCAAGTAGAACTTTGGACGCAGACGCCAGCCTACGATTTGCTATCAGAATGCAGCCTGTGTTTAACTACTGTGGGAGCGAATACTGCCGAGTTGGGTTCGTTAGCTGTACCGATGATTGTTTTGATTCCGACGCAGCAATTGGATGCGATGAAAGCTTGGGACGGATTGCCGGGATTGCTGGCAAATTTGCCGTTAGTCGGTTCAGTTTTTGCGACGGCGATTAATTGGCTAATCTTGCAAGTGGGAAAAGGAAAGCTTTATGCCTGGCCGAATATTTGGGCACGGGAAGAGATTGTGCCGGAGTTAATTGGGAAGCTGGAACCGGATGCTGTGGCTCAATTGGCGATCGACTATTTGAGCCATCCTGATAAATTAGCACAAATGGGCGATCGTTTGCGTGCGGTTCGAGGAGAATCGGGGGCGGCGAAAAAAATTGCTGAATTGGTTTGTGAAGAAATTGAGGTGCAATCTCATTCTGAGAAGAATTAGGTTTTTTTATTTTCAAGTGCAGATGTAGGCGCTTCGCATTGCCGAAGGGTACGCGGATGAACGCAGATTTAATAGACATTAAATTGGTAAAAACAGGCAAAAGAAAACTTATTTTCTCTTGCCTGTTTATTATCCCAAAACTGGATTTGAGATCGAGTTAAGGTCGATCGTGCTTAGCAATCACCCAAACAGCGTGAATGATGCCGGGAATAAAGCCCAAAAACGTGAGAACCAGGTTGATCCAAAAATCAGTACCGATCCCGACAGTCAAAAATACGCCCAGGGGGGGAAGAAAAATGGCAGCGACTATGCGAATTAAATTGTTCATCTCAGTTACTCCAAACTACATTTCTCTTTCAATTTAACTTCACTGACTGACAGAGCCTTTCCCGAAAAACTTAGGCGGTGCTGCCATAGTGTAAACTTCGGTTTCAGCGGCGATTACCTGCCGCAAGTGACCGGGAAGCTGCATCAACCCCAACAGTGTAATCCCGTCAAACATCCGCAACCCGCCAGTTGTTTTCTCGGCGAGTAATTTGTCAGTAACTGTCGGTTCGGGTCGCGTATTTATTTCTTGATTAGAAGCTATCGCAAAACCCCAAGGAGCTCCGTAAGTAGAAATAAAGCTGGTGCAGGATTGAACATTGGAAAAAACCGATTTCAGGGTATTTACAATGCGAGCGTGCATTTTCATTTCTGCCGGAGAAACTGGGCCCGCTTGCACTACGAAATATCCGTTAGGTGACATTACGCTGCGAACTTTTTCAAAATACTCCTTGGTAAACAACTGGAAAGATGGGCCTTCTTCAATAGGATCGGACAAGTCAGAAATGACAATATCCCAATCTTTGTCTGTTTTGTCTAAATAGTCCAAAGCATCGCCGATTACTACTTCGCAGCGGGGGTCGTCAAAGGCATTTTGGTGCATTTCTGGCAGGTGTTCGCGGCAAGCTTCTACTACTTCGCCGTCAATGTCGATCATCACGACTTTTTCAACTGTTTTCCAGCGCAGCACTTCTCTAATTGTAGCTCCTTCTCCGCCACCGAGAACGAGGACTTTTTTGGGTGAACCGTGACAAATCATGGCTGGGTGAACCAGCGGTTCGTGGTACAGAAACTCGTCGCCTGTACAAGATTGCCACTTGCCGTCCAAAACTAAGCCTTTGCCGTAGGTACCCGTCTGAACGACATACATTTCCTGATAGGCAGTTTTTTTGTAAGCGAGCACCGCGATGACGCCGTGAACGTAAATATCCCAAGGGGTAATGTACTCGCTCATCCAAAAGTCTGCACGAACTTCGCTACCTGACATCAATTACTCTCCAAATATAAACTGCTGTGTCGATGTTGTCACAAGTAGTAGTTCTTAGCACAAAATGGTGCGGGTGTGTGAGTACGATCGACACATTAAAGTGAGATTTCTCAGCAATGCTATAGTGTGATTGCGTTCTGGGAGCAATTGGCTTGTTACTTGAGATTGCTTGTGGGCGATCGCGCCCCCCGTCGATCGCACTTTTCTCGTCGCCCCTGGCTGTATAGCACTCACATTTAATATTTTCGCTTTGCATTGCCGGCGGGTTTTGTACAAATGTTGTCTGAATCGGACAATTTGTCGCACTGGGCCCGCCTTTATAAGTTTGCGAGCGGCCTGCTGATTTCTCAACAATCCGATAAAAACCGTGCAAATGCGAGTGCGCGGAAGAAAAGTGACCGTCGGTTTTAACCAGATTTGTTATTGATAACTTGACATTTTGAATGTATCTTAGATAAGATTTTTATAGCTAGCAAAACCAAGCATATCTTTAATTTTTATTACGAAACCACCGAAAATATGTGGGAATATTTTATTAAATAATTAACTAAAAAACAAGTTATCATGAAAGTTTTATAACAATATTTTTTTAAAAAAAGTAGCCGATGGAACCAACAGACTGGAAAAAAAGAATCAAAGAGCTGGAAAAGGCAAATCAAATCCTACAGGACAAACTCGAAACTTCGGAAACCGAACGCAGCCAATTAGAAGCCCTCAATCAAAAAACAGAATCTTTGCTAAAAACAGTTACTGAGGATTTGAGAGATTACGAAAATATTGTAAAAGCAAGAATGTCTACACTAGAAAAAGCTCTCTTAAACCAGCAAGCAATGCAGCTCAAATTGATCGAAGCCGAAAAAATGTCGGCTTTGGGAATTTTGGTAGCTGGTATCGCCCACGAAATCAACAATCCCGTCAACTTCATCTACGGCAATATTACCTATGTCAATGACTACACGGGCGACATTTTAAAATTGCTCGCAATGTACCAGGATCGGTATCCCGAAACAGATGCAGAGATTGAGGCTTTTCTTGAAAAAATTGACCTCGACTTTCTGCGCGAAGATTTGTTAAAAACTATTTCGTCCATGAAAGTTGGCTCCGAGCGTATCCGCGAAATTGTGCTAACTTTACGCAACTTTGCGCGGGTAGATGAAGCTGAAAAAAAACCAGTTAACATTCACGAAGGAATTGACAGCACCTTGTTAATTGTGCAGCATTTAACCAAAGAAAAAGCTGGTTTGCCGGCTATAAAAATTGTTAAAAATTATGGAAAATTACCGAAAATAGAATGTTATGCCGGACAATTAAATCAGGTATTCATGAACATCATTAATAATGCTATTGATGCCCTGCGAGACCGAGAGCAAAAGAGTTCGATAGCGGAGATAGAAGCCAACCCCAGCCAGATGGCAATTACTACTTCTATTATTTCGGAAAATTGGGTAAGAATTAGCATCAAAGATAATGGTATGGGCATGAATGAAGCTGTGAGAGCGAAAATTTTTGATCCGTTTTTTACCACCAAACCAGTTGGTCACGGGACGGGTTTGGGACTGTCAATTAGCTATCAGATTGTTGTGGACAAACACGGCGGGAGGTTGGAATGCATCTCCGCAATTGGAGAAGGGACTGAATTGGCGATCGAGATTCCGATCGCTAATTCCCGCAGCTAAGATCGATCGATCGAGCTAAACTGAGGGATAATGAAAACTCCCTTTGACCGCGGCTCCTCCTAGTTTGATGTGCAACCCTATGTCTACTGTCACTTTTGGTTTGTCAACCCCTATAGCGGCAGAGGCCGGGGCATCCTACGGCAGCAGCGAACCGCCACAGCGCCCCACCCTGCAAGCAGAGTGGATCGAGGTATTGGTGGACTCTCCTTTCAGGGTTGCGGGGGACTCCCCTGGGGAGGAAAACAAGTTATTTACCTATCGTTTACCTGCGGAACTTACCGTGCAACCGGGGGATATTTTGAGTGTACCCTTTGGCAGTCAACAGGTAGGCGCGATCGCGATTCGGTTCATTTCTCAACTGCCACCCGACTTAGATCCGGCGCGGGTTAAAGATGTCGAAGAGGTTGTCAGTACGGGTTTTTTCCCGCCTAATTACTGGGAATTGCTCGATCGCACTGCCACCTATTATTGCACACCTTTAATTCAAGTAATTAGAGCCTCGTTGCCGCCCGGTTTGTTAAGCCGTTCCGTGCGCCGAATTCGCTTAATTAAGGACGCAATTTCTCCGAATGCCGAAACATTTCTCAATCCCGCAGCCAGTCAAATTTTGCAATTGCTGCAAGCTCAAAAAAACGGCGATTACACTTGGCAATACCTCCAGCGACAAGTAAAGGGAAGTTATCGGGGATTGCGAGATTTATTGAAACGCGGTTGGGTAGAAAGTTATTTAGAACCTCCCACTCCTCCCAAACCCAAACTCAAACCGGCAGTGACATTAATTGCTAGCGCATTTGTCACAGATTTAACCCAGCGGCAACAAGAAGTATTGGAAGTTTTGCGGCGCGGCGGCGGTGAAATGTGGCTGAATGATTTGCTGAGAATTTGCAGCGCGAGTCCTTCGGTTGTTAAAGCTTTGGAGCAAAAAGGTAGCGTTGTGATCGATCAAAGGGAAGTGCTCAGGGGCGATCGCGGAATTTCTCAATTGCCAGATGCACCGAAGACTTTAACTCATTTTCAAGCTGAAGCTTTAGCGTTTATTAACTCTTTTTCGGGATTCCGTCAAGTGCTGTTGCACGGCGTTACAGGTTCCGGGAAAACCGAAGTGTATTTGCAGGCGATCGCCCCCATCTTAGCCAGCGGCAAATCCGCCCTCGTACTCGTTCCCGAAATCGGTTTGACACCGCAACTTACAGACAGATTCCGCGCCCGTTTTGGCGAGCAAATTTGCGTGTACCACAGCGCCCTATCCGACGGCGAACGTTACGATACATGGCGTCAGATGCTGACTGGAACGCCGCAAATAGTCATCGGCACGCGATCGGCCATTTTCGCACCTTTACCTCACCTCGGCTTAATTATCCTCGATGAAGAACACGACAGCAGCTTCAAACAAGACCAACCAGCCCCCTGCTACCACGCCCGCACCGTTGCCAAATGGCGCGCCGAATTAGAAAATTGTCCCTTAATTTTAGGTTCCGCAACCCCAGCCTTAGAGACTTTGGTGGGGACGCGCCGAGATTATTACTCGTTACCAAATATTCATTATTTATCATTGCCCGATCGCATTTATTCTCGGCCGATGCCGCCTGTGGAAATAGTCGATATGCGCCAAGAATTGCGGCAAGGAAACCGCTCTATTTTCAGTGCTTCCCTGCAAAACGCCCTGGAACAATTGCAAGCAAGACAACAGCAAGGTATCCTGTTTATTCACAGAAGAGGACACAGTACCTTTGTCTCTTGTCGAAGTTGCGGCTATGTGATGGAATGCCCGAATTGCGATGTTTCGCTGTCTTATCACCACGTCGGCGAAGCGACAGCAGAAATATTGCGCTGTCACTACTGCAACCACACGGAACGACACCCCCAAAACTGCCCGGAATGCAGTTCTCCTTACTTCAAAAACTTTGGTAGTGGCACTCAGCGAGTCGAACAGGAATTAACGAGATTATTTCCCGAATTGCGGGCAATTCGGTTTGACAGCGATACGACTAGAAATAAGGGCGACCACCGCAGATTGTTAACGCAATTTGCCAATGGGGAAGCTGATATTTTGTTGGGTACGCAAATGCTGACGAAAGGGTTAGATTTAGCTGGAGTCACATTGGTGGGAGTTGTGTCTGCTGACGGGTTGCTGAACTTATCAGATTATCGGGCCAGCGAACGAGCTTTTCAAACATTAACTCAAGTCGCGGGCCGTGCGGGCAGAGGCGACGATCCGGGGCGGGTAATTATTCAAACTTACACTCCCGAACACCGGGTTATTCAAGCAGTTAGGCGGCACGAATATGCGGGTTTTGTGGAAACAGAATTAGCAGAAAGAGCGGCGCTGAATTATCCACCTTCGGGGCGGCTGGTATTGTTGCGATTGAGCAGTGTAGATGCGGCGGAAGTGGCGGTGACGGCGGTACAATTGGCGTCTGTTTGTCAGGAGTATATTGAGCGATTGTCTGTACCGGGGTGTGAGTTGTTGGGGCCTGCACCTGCGGCGATTATGCGGGTGGCAAATCGCTATCGGTGGCAGATTTTGCTGAAGTTGCCTTTGGATGAGTCGGTGGATTTGTCGGATTTGATCGGATTGCGCGATCGCACGCCGCGTTCTGTTAGTTTAACTATTGATGTCGATCCGTTGAATTTTGGTTGATTGGTGGGGTTATAGGCCATCGTAGGGGCGGGTTTCACCAACCATCTAGAGGAGGAAACCAACAATATAATAAACCCGCCCCACCCAACGACAAATCGGAATCTAAATTTTTTGAACGATCTCGAAAATCAGGTTAAATTGGGTTACTGGTTGGGTGGGGGCGGGTTTTTGTTGATTGTTTGTGAGCCTCAAATATTGTTGGTAAAACCCGCCCCTACAGGCCCATCGTAGGGGCGGGTTTCACCAACCATTTATGTCTGAAATCAATAATCTAATAAACCCGCCCTCACTCACCCAACGAACAACTATTTTATGGGGACAAAATTATGAAATACGATCCTAACAAACACCACCGTCGCTCAATTCGCCTGCCAGGATATGATTATAGGGCTCCCGGTGCGTATTTTATAACTATTTGCAGTTGGCAGCGCGAATGTTTATTCGGCGAAGTTATTAATGATCAAATGCAATTGAGTCGTTATGGGAAAACTGTTTTATTCAATTGGAGCATTCTTCCCCAACGTTACCAAAACGTAGCATTAGACAATTTTATTGTAATGCCAAATCACGTTCATGGAATTATTGTTTTGAAAGGCAGCTCAGAAATAAATTCTACAGAATTAGATAAATTTGGGCATATAAAATCAAAAATCCATCCTTTGTCGGAAATTGTGCGGGGTTTAAAAACATCTTCGGCGCGGCGAATTAACCAAATGCGATATTTGACAGGCATATCGGTGTGGCAGCGGGGTTATTACGAACATATCATCCGCAATGAAGAATCATTAGTTGCCATTCGTGAATATATTTTTAATAATCCTTTGTTGTGGGGAAAAGATGAATTGTATCCTCATAATTCAGTCAAAATTAATGAATTTAGTCCGCTGGCGACCGAATGGAATGGCAAATCTTATATACAGTCGATCGTCCTCTAATATTATGTCAATCGATTTGTCGGGGCGGGTTTCACCAACTATCTCTGCCATAAACCAACAATATAAAAAACCCGCCCCGCTTGGGCGGGCAATCCAAATGAACGGATTTGTAGGGGCGGGTTTCATCAACCATCTCTGCCATAAACCAACAATATAAAAAACCCGCCCCCTACATTTTTGGGATGCTCTCCAACATCAGGTTAATCTGGGTTATTGGTTGGGTGGGGGCGGGTTTTTATAGATTGTTTGTCAGCCTCAAATATTGTTGGTAAAACCCGCCCCTACAGGCCATCGTCGGGGCGGGTTTCACCCACTATCTCTGTCATAAACCAACAATATAAAAAACCCGCACCTACATTTTTGGGATGCTCTCCAACATCAGGTTAATCTGGGTTATTGGTTGGGTGGAGGCGGGTTTTTGTAGATTGTTTGTGAGCCTAAAATATGGTTGGTAAAACCCGCCACTACAGGCCCATTGTAGGGGCGGGTTTCACCAACCATTTATGTCTGAAATCAACAATCTAATAAACCCGCCCTCACCCAAAGGTAAATCGGAATCTACATTTTTTGAAGGCGATCGAACATCAGGTTAATCTGGGTTATTGGTTGGGAGTCTTACGGCAAATCAGTGCTCCCCATCAGATAAAGGTCGCACTCCCGGGCCACGCCCCGCCCTTCGTTAATTGCCCAAACAACCAAACTTTGTCCCCGGCGACAGTCACCAGCCGCGAAAACTCCCGGAATGCTGGTTGTATATTTTTCGTGCTCGGCTTTCACGTTGCTGCGGGCGTCCCGTTCCAATCCCAAGTCATCCAGCAAGGGCTGTTCGGGGCCGAGGAAGCCCATCGCTAGCAACACAAGCTGGGCCGGCAACACTTTTTCGGTGTCCGGGATGTGTTTCGGAATAAACTGTCCTTTCTCGTTTTTCGCCCACTCCACCTCAACGGTATGCACGGCTTTGACATTGCCGTTTTCGTCGCCCTCGAACTTTGTCGCCGTGGTGAGATAGCCGCGGGGGTCGTCGCCGAATTTGGCTGCTGCTTCTTCTTGGCCGTAGTCGAGGCGGTAGACTTTCGGCCATTCGGGCCAGGGATTGTTGGCCGCGCGTTCTGAGGGCGGTTTGGGCAGGATTTCTAGCTGTACGAGGCTTTTGCAGCCGTGGCGGATGGAGGTGCCCACGCAGTCGGTACCGGTGTCGCCGCCGCCGATGATGACGACATCTTTGCCTTCGGCGGAGATGAAGTTCTCGTTGGTGCTCTTGTCTAGAAGTGCTTTGGTGTTCGCAGTCAGGAAGTCCATTGCGAAGTGGATGCCTTTTAATTCCCGGCCGGGGATGCCCAAGTCGCGGGGTTTTGTGGCGCCGGTACAGAGGACAACGGAGTCGTATTCTTTTAACAGTTGTTCTGCTGGTAAGTCTTTGCCGACTTCGGTGTTGCAGACAAATGTCACGCCTTCGTCTTCGAGGATTTTCAGGCGGCGCATTACGACTTGTTCTTTGTCTAGCTTCATGTTGGGGATGCCATACATTAGCAGGCCGCCCGGTCGATCGGCTCTTTCG